>OMVQ01000072.1 GCA_900314555.1 uncultured Eubacteriales bacterium
AAAAATCCAATGTTTTTACATATCGTGTTAAGTTTTCAAGGTACAAATTCATATCAAAGGTTATAAACCTTTTGACACCCTAATCATTAAAGGTTAAATTAAGAATATCCGCTAATTTACTTCATAATGTCAAGTTAGTTGAATTAAATTGTCAAAACCCCTTGAATAATTTAGAAATGTATGGTAAACTGTCTACTCGTGATATATTATTTAAAATATCCTTGTTCCTTGCTAATCAGGGGACCAGAGACCAAAAGGAGGTAAAATACGCATGAACAAATATGAATTAGCAGTAGTTGTTAGCGCAAAACTCGAAGATGATGAAAGAGCTGCAACAATCGAAAGAGTAAAAGAGTACATCACTCGTTTCGGTGGTACAGTTACTAACGTTGATGAATGGGGTAAGAAGAGATTAGCTTACGAAATTCAGAAAATGAGAGAAGCGTTCTACTATTTCATCAAATTTGAGTCTGATTCTAATTGTCCAAACGAAGTTGAGAACTCAGTTCGTATTATGGAAAATGTTATCAGATTCTTATGTGTTAAAGATGAAGCATAATTTTAAAAAATACAACAGATATTGTTATATCTAGAAAGAGGCAGGTATGAATAAAGTTATTCTTATGGGACGACTTACAAGAGATCCTGATGTAAGATATTCGGATCAGTCGTCAGCAGTAGCTAGATTTACACTAGCAGTAGATAGAAGATTTAAGAGGGATGGTGATCAGCAGACAGCTGACTTTATCTTATGTGTTGCATTTGGTAAGACTGGTGAATTTATCGAAAGATATTGTCATCAGGGTACAAAGCTTGTTGTTGAGGGAAGAATCCAGACAGGAAGCTACACAAATCGTGACGGAAATAAAGTGTATACAACAGATGTTGTTGCAGAGAATGTTGAATTTGCAGAGAGTAAGGCAGCCGCAGCTAATAATGAAGGGGGCTATCAGGCAGCTAGACCGGAACCTTCCAGTGCAGCAGGAGATGGTTTTATGAACATTCCTGATGGTGTGGAAGACGAAGGATTACCATTTAACTAAGTTTAATTAAATTAAATAAAAAGGAGGCTATTTTCGATGCCATATAATAAAGAAAAAGGCGACAGAAGCGATTCTCCAATGAAGAGAAGAGGCGGACGTAGAAGAAAGAAAGTCTGCGTATTCTGTGGCGAAAAGAATAACGTAATTGATTTTAAAGATGTTAATAAATTAAAAAGATACGTATCTGAAAGAGGAAAGATTCTTCCTAGAAGAATTACTGGAAACTGCGCTAAGCACCAGAGAGCTCTTACAGTAGCTATCAAACGTGCAAGACACGTAGCTTTAATGCCTTATACATTAGATTAATTTGCATTAATCTGAATTAAGACATCAGGTAAATTATGTATTTAAAGCCTTTTTGGAATGAGAATTCTAAGAAGGCTTTATTATTTTATGTGAATTATGTATAGTCGGAGGAAAGAAATGAATTTAGACACCGGAAAGGAAATAAATCTCTATATAAAATATCTGTTACCGACAATCTGTGCGATGGTATTTAATGCGATTTATATCATAACTGATACACTTATGATTGGAAAAGGAATTGGTGAGGAAGGACTGGTAGCACTTAATCTGTTATTGCCGATATTTTCTGCGTATTTTGGAATAGGCTATCTGTTTGGTGTAGGCGGTTCGGTACTGCTATCGGTTGCCAAGGGTAAGAAAGATGCCGATGAACAGAAGAAAATATTTTCGACAACAGTTACAATCGCAGTAATCACAGGAGTGCTGGTTAGTCTTATTCCTTTTATTATGCAGAATAAATTGTACAGGATACTCGGGGCAACAGATGATAATATCAAGATAACAAGAGAATATGGAAGCATTATGTTTGCGTTTGGCTGGGTATATATTTTACAGACGGTCATTAACTGTTTTGTCAGAAATGATGAAGCACCAAGGCGTTCAATGGCTGGAACGATTGTGGGTTCGTGTACGAATGTAGTGCTTGATTATATATTTATATACAAGTGTAATATGGGAATGAGTGGAGCTATAATTGCGACAGTAATCGGAAATGCGCTCAATATGCTTATTGCAGCAAGTCATTTGCTGTCACGTAATAATAATCTGCATTATGGAATCAGAAGTGTAACTCCTGAAAGAATGAAAAATGTAATTATTAATGGTGCCTCTCCATGCTTCAATGAAGTTGCGTGGGGAATCGTTGTATTTGTATTTAATTTGCAGATAGTTAAATATTTTGGTAACTATGGACTTGTTATCTACAGTATTATTTCAAATACTTTGATAGTAACCAATTCCTTTATGAATTCAGCAGGAAATGCGATGCAGCCATTAGTCTCGTACAGCATTGGTGCAGGAAATAAAGAGAGAGTAAGGAAATTTACGAAAATCGGATTTGCGGCAATTACAATATTTGTAATTATAATGTATGGGGTAATTTGTGGATTTACTAATGGATTAATTCATCTGTTTGTAAAACCATCGGAAATCGTTGTAAAAGAGGGAATACCGGCTATAAGAATATATTTTCTTTCGCTGTTCTTTGCAATGGTAAATGTATATTTCTCGGTATATTTCCAGGCAACATTAAAGTCGGCATATGCAATGATAATAAGCCTGTTAAGAGGGTTTGGAGTGACGATATTATTTGTAATAATGATTCCATTAATCTTTGGTGCGGCATCAGTGTGGTGGGTAATGTTGGTGTCAGAGGGAGTAACTATGATAGTTACGTTTTTTCTTTTTAGAAGAAAGAGTGCAGTGAAAGCATAAAAAGGGCATAAAAAGTGTGAAAATAGTTTGCATAATCCCTTGAAAATTAGTATAATAAAAATATCTAACGAGATTATTAGGAGGACGAGAAAATGGTAACACTTAGTAAGAGTGGCGCTTACTTATTAAACGGTACAGAAGTAGTTGAAACAACAGGAGATTATGAGAACCTGCTTAAATCAAAATTAGGTAATGAATATATTACTAAAGAAGAAGCAGCTAAGAATACAATAGCTTATGGTATCCTTGCAGACCATAATACATCAGGTAATATGGACAAGCTTCAGATAAAATTTGATAAATTAACTTCCCATGATATAACATTCGTAGGAATTATCCAGACAGCAAGAGCTTCGGGTCTTGAGAAATTCCCTATTCCATATGTGCTTACTAACTGTCATAACAGCTTATGTGCGGTTGGTGGAACAATTAACGAAGATGACCATATGTTTGGTCTTACATGTGCTAAGAAATATGGTGGAGTATATGTACCACCTCATCAGGCAGTAATTCACCAGTTTGCAAGAGAGATGCTTGCAGGCGGCGGAAAGATGATATTAGGTTCAGACAGCCATACACGTTACGGTGCATTAGGAACAATGGCTATGGGCGAGGGCGGCCCTGAACTTGTTAAACAGCTTCTTTCACAGACATATGATATTAATATGCCGGGTGTTATTGCCGTGTATTTATCAGGAGAACCTGTTAAGGGCGTAGGACCACAGGACGTTGCACTTGCAATTATCGGAGCAGTATTTGCAAACGGATATGTTAAGAATAAAGTTCTTGAATTCGTAGGACCTGGCGTGTCTAAGTTAAGTGCAGATTTCAGAATCGGTATCGATGTAATGACAACAGAGACAACATGTTTATCATCTATCTGGTCAACAGATGACAAGATTAAAGATTTCTATGATATCCATGGCAGAAGCGAGGATTATAAAGAACTTAATCCTGGTAACGTTGCTTATTATGATGGCGTTGTTTATGTAGAACTTGATAAGGTTAAACCAATGATAGCAATGCCATTCCATCCAAGTAATACATACACAATCGAAGAACTTAATGCTAACCTTATGGATATCTTAGATGACTGTGAGAAGAAAGCATTAGTAAGCTTAGATGGACAGGTTGATTTCAAACTTAAAGATAAAGTCAGAAATGGTAAATTATATGTAGAACAGGGAATTATCGCAGGTTGTGCCGGCGGTGGCTTTGAAAATATCTGTGCAGCAGCAGACATACTTAAAGGAACAAGTATTGGTTCAGATGAATTTACACTTAGTGTATATCCGGCAAGTACACCTATTTATGTAGAACTTGCAAGAAACGGAAGACTTGCAGACCTTATGGCAACAGGTGCTATTGTTAAGACAGCATTCTGCGGACCATGTTTCGGCGCAGGAGATACACCTGCTAATAATGCATTTAGTATCAGACATTCAACAAGAAACTTCCCTAACAGAGAGGGTTCTAAGTTACAGAATGGACAGATTGCTTCAGTTGCTCTTATGGACGCACGTTCAATTGCAGCTACAGCAGCTAACAAGGGATATTTAACAGCAGCAACAGATGTTGATGTTAACTTCACTAACCCAAGATATTTCTTCAATAAGACAATATATGAGAACAGAGTATTTGATAGCAAGGGTGTTGCTGATCCATCAGTTGAGATTAAATTTGGCCCAAATATCAAGGACTGGCCAAAGATGGTAGCATTAACAGATAATCTTTTATTAAAGGTTGTATCAGAGATTCATGATCCTGTAACAACAACAGATGAATTAATTCCATCAGGAGAGACATCTTCATATCGTTCTAACCCATTAGGACTTGCAGAATTCACACTTTCAAGAAAAGATCCTGCATATGTAGGAAGAGCTAAGGCTGTCAAGGCAGCAGAAGAAGCAAGAGAGAATGGTAAATGTCCTTGTGAAACATTTGAGGAATTAACTCCTGTAATGAATACAATAAAGGCTGCATATAATAATATATCCAGAGAAAACATAGGAATAGGTAGTACGATATATGCCGTTAAACCTGGTGATGGTTCAGCAAGAGAACAGGCTGCATCATGCCAGAAAGTTCTTGGTGGTTGGGCAAATATTGCTAAAGAATATGCAACAAAGAGATATCGTTCTAACCTTATCAACTGGGGAATGTTGCCATTTATTTATGAGAAGGACGAGCTTCCATTTGCAAATGGAGACTATATATTTATTCCTGAGATTGCCAAAGCTGTAACTGATAAAGCAGAAGAGATTAAGGCTTATGTGGTAAAAGAAGATGGAATGAAAGAATTTACTCTGAAATTAGGTGAATTAACAGATGACGAGAGAGAAATTATTCTAAAAGGTTGTTTGATTAATTACAACAGAGTAGGGTAATATACAATGTTAAGTGAGGTGTAGCTTATGAACGTTATAACAGAAACAGACAGATATCTGTTCGGAAACGGATCTCATTACGAGATTTATGAAAAATTGGGAGCGCACATAATGGAGGTCGATGGAGTTAGAGGAACATATTTTGCAGTATGGGCTCCAAATGCTACAGCCGTAAGTGTAGTTGGTGACTTTAATGATTGGAATGGTTATATACATATAATGGACAGACTTGGTACATCAGGAATCTGGGAAAAATTTGTTCCTGATGTATGCGAGGGACATTTATATAAATATGCCATAACAGGTCGTGATGGCGCTACACATTACAAAGCAGATCCATATGCGAATCTGTCAGAGATGCGTCCCGGTAATGCATCAGTCATAACTAATATTAATGGTTATGAATGGGGCGATGATAAATGGGAAAGAAATAAACCAAAGGATACGGATAAGCTTGTTGATGAGCCTATTTCTATCTATGAAGTTCATATTGGTTCGTGGAAGAAAGATTACACAAACAGTATGGACGGATTCTGTAATTACAGACAGATAGCACATGAATTAGGTGAATATGTAAAGGACATGGGATATACTTATGTGGAATTAATGGGTATATCAGAACATCCTCTTGATGCATCATGGGGATATCAGGTTACAGGTTATTATGCACCAACATCAAGATATGGTGAACCAAAAGACTTTATGTATATGGTTGATTATCTACATCAGTTAGGAATCGGTGTAATACTTGACTGGGTACCTGCGCATTTCCCTAAAGATGAACATGGACTTGCAATGTTTGACGGAAGTCCGTTATACGAATATGCAGACCCTAGAAAAGGTGAACAGAGAGACTGGGGTACAAAGGTATTCGACTATGGTAAGAATGAAGTGTTTAACTTCCTTATAGCTAATGCATTATACTGGGTAGAGAAATTCCATATAGATGCATTACGTGTAGATGCAGTTGCTTCAATGCTTTATCTTGATTATGGAAGAAAAGCTGGTGAATGGGTTCCTAATAAATACGGTGGAAACGGTAATCTTGAAGCTATGGAATTCTTCAAACATCTTAACAGTATTATGGCAAGAAGAGATCCTGGAGCATTCCTTATAGCCGAGGAATCTACAGCATGGCCAAATGTAACTAAGAAGCCGGAAGAGGGCGGATTAGGTTTCACATTCAAATGGAATATGGGCTGGATGCATGATTTTCTTGATTATGTACAGCTTGATCCATATTTTAAGAAATTTAACCATAATAAGATGACATTTAATATGACATATACATTCAGCGAGAAATTCATTCTGGTATTATCGCACGATGAAGTCGTACATCTTAAACATTCGATGTTTAATAAGATGCCGGGTGACCTAGAGACTAAGGCAGCTAACTTAAAGACAGCATATACATTTATGCTCGGACAGCCTGGTAAGAAACTATTATTTATGGGACAGGAATTTGGTCAGCGTGAAGAATGGTCAGAGACAAGAAGCCTTGACTGGTATCTCTTAGAAGAGCCATTACACGCAGATATAAAGGAATATGTAAAACAGCTCTTACATTTATATAAAGAGAATCCTGAAATGTATGCTTATGAGTCAACAGAATATAATTGCTACAGATGGATTAACTGCGATGACGGAGATAACAGTGTATTCAGCTTTATCAGAAAAGCTCCTAATACATTTAATGACAGCCTTGCATTTGTATGTAACTTCACTCCTATAGAGAGAGAGAAGTATGTAATAGGCGTTCCTAATCCGGGTGATTACCATGTGGTACTTAGTTCAGAGGATCCATATAGAAATAATTCAGTCACATATACTGCAGAAGCTATGCCTGAGGGTGAGCAGCAGGATGGTTTCGATTACAAGCTTACAGTTGATTTGAAAGGTTTTGAATCTATAATCTTAAGAACACCTAAGGTAATTAAGAAGCCTGTAAGAAGAACTACAAGAAAGAAAACTAAGACTAAATAAATTGTCTTGTGTTGCCGATATTCATTATGAAAATATTGAATAGAAATGAGGTCGGCAATCATGAATATAGACGGAAGTAATTTATCAGAAATATTTGATATTAGTAATTCAAAAACGAAAAATGCTTCGGTACAGGGTAAATCCGCAGAATTTGCCAACAGTACCGGGGCTTTTTTTGATGGAAAATCAGGACAGGTTAAATCAATTACGGGTAAGACATCAGGTATCGCAGGTAAGAATAGTGTGCTGATAAGTGAAATGACTGATGAAAATGTTATAAAGAGTTCAGAGAATACTAAAGATGCCTACGACAGAATTGTTAATAAAGCAGATGTAGGAGAAACAGGTGAATTAGTAGTTACAAGTGAAACCTTAAAACAGATTGCCGAGGTTGTAACACCAGAGAATTTCTCTAAATATGAAGAACTTGGAATTATCGCTGACAAAGACAGCCCGGAAAGTATTCTTACAGTTTCGGAGAGAATTGATATCGAATTAGCAACTCATTGCGATAATTATACACCTGTTGGTGATTTTAATATGTCTGACTTAGAAGAAATGTATGGAGCAAGAGCAGCACAGATAAAGGAAACTCTTGATAAGATACAGAATCTACAGCCTATATCAAGAGAAGCCTCTGAGTATCTGCTGGTTAACGATATGGACTTATCTGTGGATAATGTATACACAGCAGAGCATAGTGTCAATAATAGTGGAATTTCAAGTGAGAAATATGAGAAACTTAGTGATGAAGAATGGAATGAATTACAGGGGCAGATAGAAGATATTCTTAATAAAAATGGTTTCGACATTAACGATGAAAATATGTCTAATGCGAAATGGCTTATCGAAGAGAAGATACCTGTTACCACAGAAAATCTATATAAATTAAGTGAGATTGATGTAATTAATCAGAATATCTCTGATAATCAAATCGGCGAAAATGACTGGATACAAAAGATTGCATTAAATGTATCTTATGGATTAAGTGCAGGTTCGACATCTGCTAATTATTATTCTGATATTAAGTCAGATTCCATAGAAGCTGTCGAGATAATTACTAATGGAACGGATGAACAGATAGAAACACTTGTGACTGACGGCAAGGAGGTTACACTTCTTAATATGAAACGTCAGGAGGAAGATACATCATACAAATATACTAAAGAGCGTACAGATAACATTTCCGATGAAATGCAGAAGAAAATTATTACTGAACGTAAGAATCTTGAAGAATTAAGACTTAAGATGACTGTAGAAGCAAGTGCTTTATTGATTAAAAATGGAATTAATATTGAGATAACAGGACTTTCGGAATTAGTAGAGGAACTTAAGGATATTGAAGCTAAATATGTGGCAAATATCTTCAATGAGACAGGAACAGTTGTGAACGATGAAAATATTTCAATATTTAATGAAACTGCTAATTATATGGAAGCATTTGCAAGAACTCCGTCATATGTGCTTGGAGATGTACTTAATAATGATATAGAATTCAATGTTGAGGATATTACGGTTGAGGGTGCTGTTAAGGAAAATATTCTGAAATCGGCACAGATAGCTTATGATACACTGGGTACTAAACCTGACAGAGAGTTAGGAGATTCTTTAAAGAAAGCATTTACGGGAATTGATAAAATGTTAGAAGATTTGGGACTTGAGAATAGTGCCGATAATCAGAGAGCAATTCGAATTCTTGCATATAATGAGATGGTTGTTGATAAGAAAAATGTAAATGATATTAAGGAATTAGATAGCGAGGTTACGAAGCTTATTGATAACCTGACACCACGTACAACCGCCTATCTGATTGCCAATGGTATCAATCCTCTGAAAACAGATATCCATACTCTTAACGAAGAATTAGATAAAATTAATGAGAATATGGATAATGATGAAGTGGAAAAATATAGTGAATATCTGTGGAAACTTGAGAAGAATAAGGAAATCAGTAAAGAGGATAAAGATGCGTATATTGGAGTATACCGACTTATCCGAATGGTAGAAAAAGGCGACAGAAAAGCTATCGGTGCTGTTATGAAACAGGGCGGTGAAGTGACGATGAGAAGTCTGCTTACAGCCGCAAGAAGCCTTAATAATACCGGAAATGATGTGACAGTTGATGATTCGCTTGGCTTATCAGATGAGGTTAAATTATCAGACAGTAATATCGATAAACAGTTAGATTATTTCGACAGCCAGAGATTCTTAGAAAGAGCAAAGAAAGCAGCATTTGATACGGTTGGTGCAAATAATACAGCGGATAATGTTGAAGTTAACCAGTCAGAAAATAATGACACAGAGTCGCAGGCTTCTGATTATGATATACTCAGGGCAGAAGAATTGCAGAGCCTACAGACGATAAGTGAAGAAGCCCTTTTAAATATTTACGAGGACGGAACTGTTGTTAATAATTCTAATATATTAGGAGTGGCTTTCTATACGATGAATGGTGGAAAGACATATTCTAAGATAAAAGGAATATGTGATGATGAGAAAGTCAGTAAAGATTTAGATAAAATTACTGAAATCTTAGATGATACTTCAAGTGATGCAGATGGCATTAATGTGGATTCGACATATGATGATGTATCAGGAAGCACAGATAGAAATTCAGAAGTCAATATATCAGATATAGACAGATTAAATGCTGCACTTAATGAAATGTCAGGTGATATTAAGGAAGCCCTTATGAATAAATCACATATCGATGTTAAAGACATAAGGTCAGTAAACAGAATGATGAACTATGTGAATCGTTCGGCTACCAGAAATTCATATTATGTGCCTGCTAATATTAATGGTGAATTATCAACAGTAAAAATTACTATTGAAACCGGAGAAAGTGAAAAAGGAAAAGTTACTATCGGAATGAAAGATTTAGACATCAAAGCAGAATTTACGATTAATGAAACTAATGTAAAGGGTCTTATAATGACTGACGGCAATGTAATAGATAATGAGAATTATGAGAGATTTGCAGAGGAGTTTAAGACACAGATTGAAAGTCTTGGTTTAAATCTTAAGAATCTTAGTAAGACTGATACAGGCTATGCAGGAAATGACAGAACCGACAACGAGAATGATAATAAAGTCACAACGAATACATTATTCAAAGTGGCAAAAGTGTATATTTCTAGTATTAAGAAATATGCGGGGCAGACCGATAAATAAAGTATAATGATTAAAGTGCTGCAAGGTATGAAATACTATTTCAGAACAGTGTGAAAGAATTGTGCTGATGCACCAATTCTTTCGCACAGCTATTTGTGTCGCAGACGCCACAAATAGCCCTTATCGCAGAGCTGAATCTGATATTCAGCTCGCGATTCCTCTGACGAGGACGTCTGCGGATTGGAGAATACTATGAGAATTGGAACAAATATGTCAGCCATTATTTCAAATGGTTATTTATCAAAATCAGAAAAAAGTTTACAGAAGTCTCTTGAGAGATTATCTTCAGGTTATAAAATCAATTCAGCAAAAGATGATGGTGCAGGTAAAGCCATATCAGAGAAGATGAAAACACAGATAAAGAATCTCAACAGAGCAAGTATGAATGCATCTGACGGAATTTCCGTTACTCAGGCAGCAGAGGGCGCGATGACAGAGATTCAGTCTATGTTACAGAGAATGAATGAGTTAGCTGTACAGGGCGCAAATGATTCATTTACAGATGAAGACAGAAATAATATTAACAGTGAGATTCAGTCGCTTAAGAAAGAAATTGACAGAATATCAAGTGATACAGAATTCAATAATACAAAGTTATTAAATGGTGAAGTTCAGAGAAGAAGTTATGCTACGGTTAAGAATGCAGACGGTGAAAAGAACCTCACAAGTGGAATTAAAGCTACATATTATGACAGCACAGTGCTTGCAGGCGAATATGGACTTACTATTAATGGAGATGGAAGTGCAGATTTCCTTACAGATGATGATGGTAACAGAATCGGTTTCAGTGATACAGCAGTTATTACAGCCGAGAATAATAAGGTAAAAGTTACAGATGTAAATGGATTCGTATTTGAATGTACAGTTGATCCTGAACAGAATTTCACAGGTGATGTGACAATAGAACTCTGGGACATCGGGGCAATGCCTATTCAGCTTGGAGCAAATGCTAACCAGACAATGGACATCATTATTCCTGAGATTTCAAGCAATTCATTAAATCTTGATCAGTTAGATTTCTCTACATCTGACAGTTGCGGCAAGGCGATAACAATTATCGAAGAAGCAGTTTCAAGAGTATCTAAAGCACGTTCAGACTTAGGTGCGTACGAGAACAGATTAGTGTATTCAGTAACAAGCCTTGATTCAACACAGGAGAGTATGACATCAGCGTTATCAAGAATAGTGGACGTGGATATGGCAGAAGAGATGACAAACTATACACAGCAGAATGTGTTACAGCAGGCAGGTGTGTCGATGGTTGCACAGGCTAACCAGTTACCGGAGAAAGTATTACAGTTATTACAGTAACGGAAATGAATAGAAATTGGAGGATAGTGTGAAAGAATTGTGCCGATGCACCAATTCTTTCACACAGCTATTTGCTTAAGAGCGAAAGCAAATAGCACTTATGGCAGATGAGAAATCGCCTGTGCGAATTTCTCATCGCCTCTTCGCGACAAGTCGCTCAGAAACGAGGATAGTGTGAAAAATAATGCCGATGCGATTATTTTTCACACAGCACTTGGTGTCGCAGACGTCACCAAGTGCATTTTATCGCAGAGCAAAATCTGAAATTTTGCTCGCGATTCCTCCGACGTAAACGTCTGCGGAAACGAGGAATAATATGACGAAAGAAGAGATTAATCAGTTTTCTATGCGTATAAGTCAGTCGAACAGAACTCAGATTGTCGTTATAACTTATGAAATTATTATAAACTATCTTGACAGTGCGAGGAAATCAATTGATAATAGTAATGTTACCGATTTTGTACGCGATGTCAGGAAAGCCAGACAATTTGTAAATGAATTGTCATCGGTACTCGACTTCAGATATAAGATTTCATTTGAATTAATGAATTTATATATGTTTGCAAATGAATGTCTCCTTAAGTCGGAGCTTAGGAGAGAGGACGTGGACCTTGAAGCGGTACGTGATATGATGGTTAAACTTAGAGATTCATTTGAAACTGTAAGTAAGCAGGATAACAGTAAACCGGTTATGCAGGCCAGAGAAAAGGTTTATGAAGGTCTTACATATGGAAAGAATGGTATGGGTACAGTAATGGTTTCAAAATAAAAGAAGTGAGGATTAAGATGAAACCACGTTATATAAATAGAACGAATTTAACTCTTGATATGTATTCAGAGGGAATAATATCAAGTTATAAGACAAGTCACAAAATGTTAAGAGTAATTTCTACCGCTTATGCAATAATTATGTTATTTATTGCATTTGCGGGCTTTTTATACTTTGACTGGATAATATGTATTCCGTTTTTAGCACTTGGATTAGCGATTATTTTCTGGAATATATGGGGATACAAGTGGGGAACTAAGAAAAGTTTTATGAAGTTTGCAAAATTACACAGTTCACATTATCAGGTAGAGATGGAATACCGCTTTTATGAGGACAGATTAGAGCAGGAGACATCTAAAACCGAGTTAACTGTAATGTATAAAGATTTTGATGTCGTATATATAATGGAAAATGTTATGATAATCATTTTTAATAAAAAAGTTATAGTTATGGACAGGAATAGTTTTGTTGACGTAAATGATACAAATGTGATAGAATTTTTAAAAGACAAGTCGATAAAAGTCGTTGAAAGTAAAGCATAACTTAATCGGGGAACGGAGATTTTAAGTTGAAAAAGTTATTAAGAAAGATAATTTGTACAATAGATAACAGTGAGATAATAAGTGCTATAAGACGAGGATTAATTATGGTAATTCCCGTTCTTATGCTGGGTTCTTTTGCACTTATTCTAAAGAGTATGCCTTTTGATGGATACCAGAGATTCATTTCGCATATTTTCTCGGGAGCATTTCTTCAGATGCTCAATTTTATATATGATGCAACATTCGGGATTATATCTGTATATATGGCATTTTCAATCTCAACCTATTTCATAAAGGCATTGGGAGCGAAGAGTAATTATGCATTTGTCGGAGCCTTAACTACTGTTGTGTCTTTTTTTATTTTATGCGGTGTAAATATAAATGACGTTAATTATATACACTTTGGCACAGAGGGAATATTTACGGCAATATTCTGTGGCATTATAGTGTCAAAATTATATGTTGCAATTATTAACAATATTAAGATTCCATTCAGATTATACGCAGATGGCATTGATATGGAATTCAATGATGCGATAATTGCAATGATTCCGGCAGTTACCATAGTGATACTTGCAGCAATTGTTAATTATTTAGTCTGTATAGCATTTGGCGTGGATTGTTTTCAGGAATTCTACGTGTCGGTTGTAGGACTTATTTTCAGGGGCAAGGAAGCAACATTCTTAAATGGTTTCATATTCGTTGTAACATCTTGTGTAATGTGGTTCTTAGGAATATATGGCGATGATGTGTTAGAAGATGTGTCAGGTAAAATCTTCTCATCAGGAATAGCTAAGAATATAAAGTTGATTGCCGAGGGAAAACAGCCTACAGAGATACTTTCTAAGACATTTTTCAATCATTTCGTATTAGTTGGTGGCTGCGGAACGGCTATATGCCTCTTAGTGGCAGTAGCCATATTCAGTAAGCGGAAAATCAACAGAAATCTTTCAAAGATTGCGGCAGTACCGATGCTATTTAACGTTGATGAGATAATGGTGTTCGGCTATCCGATTATCTATAATCCTTATCTGCTTGCGCCATTTTTAGTAACTCCGGTTGTGGCATACTGTATCTCATATTTTGCAATGAAATTTGGTTTTGTTCCGATGATTATAAGAGATGTTGAATGGACAACCCCTATAATTCTCAGTGGATATAAGGCAACGGGTTCAATGCGTGGTGCGGTTTTACAGATAGTTATAATGGTGGTAGGCGTGATTATCTATATGCCATTTGTTAAAATATATGATAAGTCGAAGATGCGAAGCGAAGCAGCGAGAATGAAAGAGCTTACTAACATTTTAAAGAAAGCTGAAAATGATAACGAGGAAATCAACATTTTAGAAGTGCCTGGTGTACCTGGAGCGCTTGCAAAATGCCTTGCCGCAGATATAAAGAATGCATTAGAGGACAGAGATATAAGATTATTCTATCAGTTGCAATATGATAATGATTTTAAATGCATAGGGGCAGAGACGTTATTAAGATATAACCACCCTATACATGGCTATATTTATCCGCCATTGATAATAAAGATTGCGGAAGAATCAGGAATCTTAAGTAAATTAGAGAGATATTTATTCGAAGAAGCTGCATATGATTACCAGTTTATTGCAGGATTAACGGATAAATCATATAAGATATCCGTAAATGTTACGATATCGACGATACTTGAACCAAGCTTTATAACATTTCTTGAGAATTTGAAGAAAGAATTTAACATAAAAGACAATGAAATGTGTATAGAAATCACTGAGCAGATGGCGATTAAATCTGATTCGGAATTCGAAAAAGTGCTTAATCAGGTTAAGAACTTAGGTTTTATGATTGCTATTGATGATTTTTCAATGGGTTCAACTTCTATAAAATATTTACAGAAAAACCAGTTTGACATTGTGAAGTTAGATGGCTCTATCGTAAAGGAAATGATGACAAATGAGAGAAGCAGGGATATTATTTCTTCAATCGTATATCTGGCCAAATCACTTAATTTCAAGGTGTTAGCAGAATATGTAGAGACAGAGGAGCAGATGCAGGCATTAAAAGAGATAGGCTGTGACTATTATCAGGGCTATCATTTCAGTAAGGCTGTAACTTCTCAGGAATTTTTTAACATTATACAGAAATAACGGAGCAGAATATGAATAGTATAAAAGTATTACATACAGGAGATGTTCATCTGGGTTATGATTGTGAGAAAGATGATATAGAGAAATCATTTGCAAGAATTATTAGTATTTGTGAAGATGAAAATGTTGATGTAATGCTTATTGCAGGAGATTTGTTCGATAATGCCGGACCTGATGATGAATTAGTGGACTGGGTTATTGACAAATTTATGCAGATTAACAGGACTATGATTATGATTTCACCCGGAAATCATGACTATTACATCAGGGGCGGTTGTTATGACAGAATAAATACGGCTTGTGAGAACGTATTTATTTTTGATGGGGAAATGGATTATTACGAGATAAATATTGGAAATGCTGTTGCAAGAATCTATGGTGCCGGTTTTACTGACAGTATATGTATGAATTCCCTTATGAAACAGAGAAATATAATTGATGATGATGCGATTAATCTTGGTATATTTCATGGAACTGTAGAGGGGCAGCAGTCTAAGAATCCCTATAATCCTATAAGTTTAAAGCAGATTGAGGACAATGAATTCGATTATCTGGCACTTGGACATATTCATAAGCAGACGGAGGTTCTGCATAGAGGCTACAGTACCTATGCATATTGTGGCTGTCCACAGGGAATGTCATTTGGTATGAAAGGGACTAAGGGCATCTATTTAGGAATCGTGGGACATGGCTATGCCAATATGAAATTTGTCGAGGTGTGCGAACGCAGATACGAAGAAATAAGGATAAAACTAGATGCAAGGTCACAGGCTGGAAATGTCGCAGAAAGCCAGTATTTTGGAAATATAAAAGAAAGCCGGTTTTTCATAAATGCGAATTTAAGTCAGGACATTGGAAGTGTCAGAGAAAATCAGTCGCTTACAGGGGTAAATGCGGTGAAAATAGCGGCAGCAATCGAACGACTTGCGATGGAAAATCTGGGTGAAAAATACAGAGATAATTTATACAGAATAATCCTTACGGGCAAAGTGTCTGGCAGGATTAATACTAATGCCATAAAGCGTGAATTATCGGAATTATATTATGTGGAAATAGAAGATAATTGTGAGGAAAATATAGAGGAAGTATCAGAGGAAAAGGGGATAATAAACAGGTTTGCGATAAGAAGTATACATATAGGGAATTTTGGCGGACTTAAGAATTTTAATATGGAATTTCAAGCAGACTTTAACATTATCTATGGTAAAAATGAATTTGGTAAAAGTACGATAATGGCATTTATAAAGATGATGTTATATGGTTGTAACTCAAAATCTAAGGATATATCGCAGAATTTACGAAGAAAATATCAGCCATTTGACGGAAGTCAGATGTGCGGAAATATGAGATTCGTTGTAGGTGACTCAGAATATCTGTTAGAGAAAGAATTTGGCAAAACACCTGCATTTGATGTGAGACATATCTATAATGAGGCGGGCAGGGAGATTGAAGTGCCAAAGGAATATGAAGTCGGAGAATATTTTCTGGGGCTTAAAGTCTATGAATTCGAGAAGATTATATTTGCAGGAAGTGACAGAGATTATCTGAAAGGCGAAGTCGGTAATGATATATTTGAGAGAATTACCAATGTGGCAGCAGGCTTTGATGAGGACGATAACTCTATAGATGATTTAGAACGTATAGAAAAAGAGATGGAGAAACTAAAGTCTAAAAGGGGAACTTCCGGGGAAATTATCGAGGTTACTAAAGAAATTGATGACATTTCAGAGGAAATCGAAAGGTTAAAAGAAGAAAGAGATAATCTAAGGAACCAGAGAGCCGAAGAAAATTCAATGCTGGTGCGCGAAAGGGATATCTTAGAGGGCGTAATTGAAGATTTAGAAAATCTTGATGAAGAGAGAAAGAAAGATGACGAGTGGAGAAAGAAGAACAGGGGAAGAGGTCAAAGGGCATTAAATAAGACAGATGCTATAGAGAACAAAGTGAGATTTAAGAAAGCAAGGAACTGGTATTATCTATCAATCATTGCCATAATAATTCTTGGAATAGGCGGAACCTACGGCGTAAATAATTCTATGGATAAAGGCTTTTTTAAAGGTTATCTGTTAGCTATAGGTGTTTTAATGATATTTTTCGTGGTTAAATTAAGTATCAGCAGGCGAAAGATGAGAGATAATATGCCACAAGATAAATGGGAAGATACAGATGAAAATGATATAGAAACAGATATAGAAGAGGATATATATGAATATGACAGATATGAAGATGACGGATATGAACGGGAATATGATAGAATTAATGCAGTCTTAGATAAATTAGGCTATAATGGTTATTCAATACGAGAATTAAAGAGTGAATTAAGGGAAATTAACAGAAGATTAGAGACAGGTACAAGCTCGGCGCAGGATAAGATTTCTGCAAGAATTGAGAAATATGAAGATATACTAAAAGCAGCAGGAAGCAGAAAGGTTAAGCTTAATAATGAATACAAGCGCCTTGCCGATGAAAGAGAAGAGGCGCTTAAACGTACCAGAAAGCTTAAGGACGTGGCATCTATGCCGCTTAATAGCAGAATGGTCGAATTAATGAATGAAATGTGTGGAAAAGAATATGACAGCATTATATTAGGCGAAAAAGGTGGTCTGAAAGTCAGAGAATCAGGCGAAACTAATTATCATGAATGGAAATATCTAAGCAGTGCAACGACAATGCAGGTATATTTAGCACTCAGATTGTCATTATGTGAAGCTATAGGTAATGGCGAGGTTAAGCTGCCGATACTTTTAGATGATATTTTAGATGTGTGTGATGATGAAAGAATTGACAGAACTGTGGAAGTTCTTAGAGGCTTAGATACGCAGGTCATAATGTTTACCTGTCACAGATGGATAACGAAGAAGTAAATGGAGGAATTTATGTCTGATTTATATAAAAATCTTATTGAATATTCAAATGGTGATTATTACCCTTTTCATATGCCGGGACATAAGAGAAATATTGAGGACGGAGTGAGTCCGTTCTCTTATGATATAACAGAAATAGATGGTTTTGATAACCTGCATAATCCGCAGGGAATTCTTAAGATTGCTATGGAGGAGGCAGCAGATTTCTATGGTACTGATAAGACGTATTATCTTGTAAATGGCAGTACGTGCGGGCTTCTATCGGCTATATGCGGAGTTACGTCAAGAGGTGATAAGATTCTTGTTGCAAGAAATTGTCATAAAGCTGTATACAATGCGATTTATCTTAATGAACTTACACCTGTATACATTAATCCTGAATATATTGAAATGTATGGGATTAATGGTGGGATATCTCCTGAGGTGGTACGATATGAATTATCAGAAAACCCTGATATTAAGGCGGTTATAATTACTTCGCCTACATATGAGGGTGTTGTATCTGATGTGCAGAGAATTGCTGAAATTGTGCATAAAAGAGGTATACCTTTGATAGTTGATGAGGCTCATGGAGCGCACTTCGGGCTTCATACAGGTTTTCCGCAAAGTGCAGTAAAATCAGGAGCAGATATTGTAATCCAAAGTGTTCATAAGACATTGCCATCGCTTACGCAGACAGCTTTACTTCATATCAGAAGCGATATTGTAAATGTCAGCGAGGTCGAGAGATTTCTGCATATATATCAGAGCAGCAGTCCGTCATATGTACTTATGAGCAGCATAGACGAGTGTATCAATAAGCTTAAGTCAGATGGTTTATTCCTATTTGAGCCATATGTAAAAAGATTAGAAGTTATGTTAACTCACGAAAAACAGCTTACACATCTGAAGATTGTAGGACGTGAGATAGTCGGAAAAAATGCAGTATATGATTTAGACCCATCGAAGATAGTGATTTCAGTAAGGGGGACATCATATACAGGAAGCCGTCTGTATAAGGAAATGTTAGAGAAATATCATCTACAGTTAGAAATGGCATCGGGAGATTATGCGATAGCAATGACTTCGCCTATGGATACTGAGGACGGATTGTTAAGATTATTTATGGCAATGGTTGAAATTGACAGGGATATGAGAATATATGGTGATGATACGAAAAATGAAGTTGTCAATTATATGATTCCAAAACCTATTGTTATGGAGAATATCTATAAAGCGACACATTCTGATACAGAAGAGCTGCTTATAGAAAATGCAGTTGGAAAGATTTCAAATGAATTCGTATATCTCTATCCACCGGGAAGCCCGATATTAGCACCGGGAGAACTTATAACTAATGATATTGTTAAGCTTATAAATGATTATAAGACAAGCGGTCTTAGTGTGGAGGGACTACGTGATTCATCGGCTGAATATATCAGGGTAATTAAAGAAGAATTCAGACGAATTAATCTGACAAAGGGATATTATCACCTGAATGTTTAACATATAAAATGATAAAGAAGAAGTCAATGAAAGGAAATAAAAATGGGCAGAATATTTTATGTTATGGGCAAAAGTTCAGTCGGAAAAGATACGATTTACAATATGCTCGTTAATGATAAAGAATTAGGTCTTAAGACAATTGTGGGATATACTACCAGACCGATGCGTGAGGGCGAAGTAAATGGTAGGGAATATTTCTTTGTAAATGAAGATGAACTTAAGAAGCTAGAGCAGGCAGGCAAGGTCATCGAGAAAAGAGGATATAATACAGTATACGGAGTATGGAATTATTTCACAGTTGATGATGAGAATATTAATCTTAATGAGAATAATTATGTACTAATAGGTACATTAGAGTCATACAGAAATGTAAGGGATTATTATGGAAATGAAGTCGTAGTTCCAATATACATAGAGGTCGAAGATGGCATCAGACTTATACGTGCAATAAACAGGGAGATGACACAGAACACACCTAAATATGAGGAATTATGCCGTAGATTTCTAGCTGATGCAAAGGACTTTGCAGAAGAGATTCTAGACGAATTAGATATTAAAAAGAGATATAATAATGAGAACCTGGATAAGTGTTATGAGGAGATAAAAGGCGAGATACTGAGACTAAAGCAATAAAGATAAATATGTGTGAATTTTAGTGGAAAGTGATATATAATATGTAAGTATAATTAATTAAAAGTCGTTGAATATATATTGATATCATGATATTCTATAATATAAATAGTAGTAACTGATTTAAGAAAATTATAGGAACATAAGATATATTATTTAATATGAAACTAGAAAAAGAATATAGCATATTTTTTATATTACTAAAGTATGTATGTTGAAAGGAAAATAATATGATTGATAAAGTTTATGTGCCACCAATAAAAATTCAAGGAATAAAAACTAAGATAGTTCCATTAATATCTGAAGTTGCATGGATTGATGAAGATACAACTTGGATAGAGCCGTTTATGGGTTCTGGTGTCGTGGGATTGAATTTAGCACCCAAACGTGCAATATTTGCAGATACGAACCCACATACAATTGCTTTATATAATGCTATAAAAAGTGGTGAGATTACATCTTATTTAGTAAGAGAGTTTTTGGAGAAAGAGGGAAAAGAATTACAAGAAAAAGGAGATAAACATTATTATTATATAAGAGATAGGTTTAATGAAGAGCAGAGTCCACTTGATTTTTTGTTTTTAAATAGAAGTTGTTTTAATGGTATGATACGTTTTAATAAAAATTATAAGTTTAATGTACCATATGGACATAAGCCTGAAAGATTTTCGAAAGCGTATATAACAAAGATTGTTAATCAGGTTAAACGATTAGAAAATGTATTTCCGACTGTTGAATGGGAATTTAAATGTGAATCGTTTGAAAATATAATACAAGTAGCTGATGAAAAGTCTTTTATTTATTGTGATCCGCCATATATAGGAAGACATGTTGATTATTATGATAGTTGGAATGAAGAACAAGAAATAAAATTGCATGATTTACTTATGAATTCGGGTACACATTTTATGTTGTCCACATGGGATAGAAATAAGTATAGAGAGAATGAGTATATAGATAGAATATGGGGTGAATGTAGAAAAGTAAATCAAGAACACTTTTATTATGTAGGAGCAAAGGAATCAAACAGAAATTCAATGCTTGAGGCATTGTTAATGAATTATAATCCCGAAGATATTCCTAAAATAAATCAAGCAGAACAATATTTACAATTATCTTTTTTGGATGAAGTTGTGAATATATAAATACCGGAGGAAAAATGACATTAGATTTAATAAGTATTTTTAACAAAAAATTAGAGAAAAAGGATATAAATTGGGAAGTTAGTGCAATAATATCTCCAAATAAAAAATTATATTCGCTTGGAAGTGATTCGAAACTTATAGGGCGAATATTTGAATTGCTTTCATATAGCATTTTGCAAGAAATTGCTGATGAAAATGGGTTAATTTTATATCCGTCAAAAAAACAAACAATATATCCAGATTTTACATTAATGAAAAGTAAAGATGATAAAGAAAAAATTGCAATTGATATAAAGTCTACTTATAGAAAATTTTTGAAAAATGGTAAGGTATCAGGATATGTATTTACGCTTGGTTCATTCAAATCATATATGCGTAATGGAAAAAAGAATATTTCTTTTCCATATGCTGAGTATAAAAAACATTATGTGATAGGTTTCATATATACTAGAAATGAAGAGGCATCGGAGGGGCAAGTGTATGATATTAGAGATATAGATGAGTTGCCAGTTCCATATAAAGATGTTGAAGTGTTTATTCAAGAAAAATATAGAATAGCAGGCGATAAATTAGGAAGTGGTAATACAGCAAATATTGGTTCTTTCAAGACAAATAGAATGGATTATTTGATTAATGGTGAAGGACCATTTTCGGTATTGGGACTTGATATATATGAAGATTATTGGGCGAGATACAAAAAGTATAGAGACCAGATTACATATACTTCATTGGAGGGATATTTTGATTTAAAGGAAAAAGATGGAAAAAACATTGGAGAATTAAAAAGGATTTATGAATATTGGAAAAAGACTCATAAATAAATATATATCAGATATAGAGATAATTAACACTTCACTTTGGAATGGAGAATGTTTATGGAGATAAAAGTTAATGAAATACTTAAATCTGCTCCGGTTCAGAATACGAATCATGTGCAGGAGACAGATGGTAATTTCAAGTTTATACTTGCAAGCAATATCGAAGAAGCGGGTTTTCAGGAAAAAGTAGTTGCACTTATGAATGAGATATCAGAGCAGGGCAAGAAGTTGTCGAAGCGTACTGATGTCAGGGATATGAGAAAATACCGTCAGCTTATTAAAGATTTCATTAATGAAGTTGTATATCGTTCACATGAATTTTCCAGAGAGAACTTTTTAGATAAAAGAGGCAGACATCGTGTATATGGCATAATCAGGTTAGTTGATGAGAACCTTGATAAACTTGCCGAAGAACTTCTTAAAGATGAGAAAGACAATCTTAAGATTCTTAATCTGGTAGGAGAGATAAGAGGTCTGTTGTTAGATATTATAACGTAAGTCAAAGGTTTGCTTAGGCATATTAATCTTTGTTCCTCAGACGTAAATGCCTGAGAAATCGCAGGCAAAATTTCAGATTTTGTTTTGCGTAAGAGATTATTTGAGAAAGATTGCTCGGACAGGAGGTAGACTATGGCAGGATTAGATGATATTTTAGGAAATGAACACATTGTTGAACATTTCAAGAAAGCGATAGAGAATAATAAGATTTCACACGCATATATAATTAATGGTGAAAAAGGTATGGGAAAACGTACGGTTGCAAAGGCATTTGCAATGACTTTGTTATGTGAAGAAAAAGGTACAGTTCCATGTATGAAATGCCATTCGTGTGTACAGGCGCTTACAGACAATAATCCTGATTTGATAACGATTACACCTGATAAGCCTACGACATTGTCTATCGACCATATCAGACAGACACTTGTAAATGATGTCGAATTGAAACCATACAGTAATTCGCATAAAGTATATATAGTTGAAGATGCTGAATTAATGAATAATGCGGCACAGAATGCGATACTTAAGACTATAGAAGAACCACCTGAATATGCAGTTATTATTCTGTTGACTACTAATATTTCTGCATTGCTACAGACGGTATTATCAAGATGTGTTAAACTCGATATGCAGCCACTTAAGAAAGAAGTTGTTAAGAAATATCTTATGGAGAAAGAAAAAGTAGTGGATTATCAGGCAGATATTGCTGTGTCATTTGCGGGCGGTAATCTTGGTAAAGCCATAGAACTCTCGAAGTCACAGGATTTCGCAGGAATGTTAGATGAAGTAATCCAGTTACTCAGATATATAAAAGATATGCAGGCTTATGAGGTCGTAGCGGCTGTTAAAAGAGCCAGTGATTACAAATTCAGATTTACGGATTATATTGACCTTATGATATTATGGTTCAGAGATGTGTTAGTATATAAGGCATCACAGAATGTAAATGAACTTATTTTCAAGGATGAGATACAGACGATAAAGGAACATGCGGCAAAATCTTCATATAATGGAATTGAGCAGATTCTTGAAGCAATGGATAAAGCTAAATTAAGATTAAAGGCAAATGTTAATTTTGATGTTGCAATAGAGATGATGTTCCTTACGATAAGAGATAATATATGATGGTCAGACAGATAATAGAAATGGAGAAAAACAGATAATGGTAAAAGTTATTGGTGTCAGATTTAGAAAGACAGGAAAGATATATTTTTTCGCACCGGGCGATTTGGCGATTGAAAAAGGACAGCATGTAATAGTAGAGACGGCAAGAGGTGTGGAATATGGTTTAGTTGTTCTCGGAATAAGAGAAGTGACAGATGATGAGATTACACCACCACTTAAAAGTGTTATCAGAATTGCAACAGAAGAAGATGACAGAAAAGAAGAAGAGAACAGAGAGAAAGAGAAGAGTGCATTTAAAATCTGTCAGGAGAAGATTCAGAAACATGGTCTTGAGATGAAGCTTATAGATGCAGAATATACATTTGATAATAATAAAGTATTATTCTATTTTACAGCAGATGGAAGAATTGACTTTAGAGAATTAGTTAAAGATTTAGCGGCAGTATTTAAGACCAGAATAGAATTAAGACAGATTGGTGTAAGAGATGAGACAAAGGTAAGAGGCGGATATAGTATCTGTGGACGACCTCTTTGCTGCAGCACATATCTTACAGATTTTGTACCGGTATCTATAAAGATGGCTAAGGAGCAGAATCTTTCACTTAATCCAACTAAGATATCAGGCGTATGCGGACGACTTATGTGTTGTCTTAAGAATGAAGAGGAGACATACGAAGAACTTAACAGCAGATTACCTGCAATAGGCGATACAGTTACAACTAATGATGGATTAAAGGGAGAAGTACAGACAGTAAGTGTACTCAGACAGTTAGTAAAAGTATTAGTTGAAGTAAATGATGAGAAAGAAATAAGAGAATACAAAGCAGAAGACTTGAAATTCAAACGTAGAAAGAGACACAATTCTGAAAATATTAATGATGAAGAATTAAAAGCACTTGAAGCGTTAGAACGTAAGGAAGGAAAGTCAAAAATCGATGACTAATATGTTATTAGAGGGCGAAAGATTAGATGATTTAGAGCGTAATGGATATAAAATTATCCAGCATAAAGACAAGTTCTGTTTTGGAATGGATGCAGTATTGCTTTCCTCTTTCGCAGTTGTGAATGAGGGTGAAAATGCAATTGATTTAGGAACAGGAACGGGCATTATTCCGATTCTGTTAGAAGCTAAAAGTAATGGCAGACATTTTACGGGACTTGAGATACAAAGCGAGAGTGCAGATATGGCGGGGCGCAGCGTTAAATATAATAATCTCCAGGATAAAATAGATATAGTGGAGGGTGATATTAAGGAAGCTTCTTTGATGTTCAAGAAAGCTTCCTTTGATGTGGTAACCTCTAATCCACCATATATGAATGATAATCATGGAATTAAGAACCCTGATATGCCTAAGGCAATCGCAAGACATGAGATTCTTTGCACACTTGATGATGTGGTAAGAGAAGCAGCATTATTATTAAAGCCCGGCGGAAGATTCTATATGGTACACAGACCACACAGGCTTACAGAACTTATTATGACATTAAAGCAATATAAATTAGAGCCTAAAAGGATAAGGTTCGTATATCCGTTTGAGAATAAAGAGGCGAATATGGTGCTTATCGAAAGTGTTCGTGGCGGAAAAAGTATGGTTAAGGTCGAGAGTCCGTTGATTGTATACAAAGAACCGGGAGTCTATACAGACGAGATACATAGAATATATGGTTTTTAGGCGATGTTTAATGATTGGATAAAAGCAATTAAGAAGATGATTGTAATAATAAATTTAATGTTCGTATATTTTGTGATGTATGATAATTAAGTGAAAATAATATATGACTGAT
>OMVQ01000080.1 GCA_900314555.1 uncultured Eubacteriales bacterium
CCCTTACTATTTCTTTTGTTCTTATCCCTCTCTGTGTTACAGTAATTTTTAAGATATCTGTCATTTCTTATATTACTTGATTTTAAACCTACTGTATTACATTTATTCCTTTGTGGATTATTTGAGCCTCCTGATTTCATATTTCCTTTTCCGAAATTATTTGAGCCTCCTGATTTTGAATTACTTTTTGAAGAGTTATGTGTCATAGTGTCAAATTTTCTGACTTTATTATTTATAAGTGCTAATCCTGTAACACCCACCGCCATAACAGCAATTGTACTGGCTTTCAATTTTCTATTCATAATTATGCTCCATTCTTATTTTTTCTTTAATTAGTATGTGTATTGACATTATTTTGTATTCATTTTAAAATTATAAAACTATGATTAGAAAAACAGAAAGACGGTGTTCAAATGATTTTAAAATTATTAGTATGTATTATTGCCGGATTAGGTGCAGGACTTGGAACAGGTTTTGCCGGAATGAGTGCTGCCGCAGTCATAAGCCCTATGTTAATTACATTTCTTGATATGAACCCTTATCAGGCAATTGGTATCGCCCTTGCAAGTGATGTGCTCGCAAGCGCAATTTCAGCATATGAATATAAGAAAAATAAGAATCTCGATGTACGAAACGGACTTGTAATGATGTTTACTGTGATGATATTTACATTTATTGCAAGCTTCATTTCTAAATATATCTCTGGAAATGCAATGGGTGGCTTCTCAACAGTTATGACTATGATGCTTGGTATAAAATTCATTATTAAGCCTGTAATGACAACTAAAGAAAAGATGATGTCGGTAGATAAAAAGACACGTATTATACAGTCTATAATATGCGGTGCTATTATTGGTTCAATCTGTGGTTTCGTTGGTGCAGGTGGCGGAATGATGATGTTATTAATCCTTACTTCTGTATTAGGCTATGAACTTAAAACCGCAATTGGTACAAGCGTGTTCATTATGACATTTACAGCACTTACTGGTGCAGTAAGCCACTTCTATCTTGGTGGTATGCCCGATATAAGTGTCCTTATTATGTGTGTAATCAGTACACTTGTATTTGCCCGTATTGCTGCGGTATTCGCTAATAAAGCAACGCCTAAAACCCTTAACAGAGCCTTAGGCGTGGTATTGACGGTACTTGGTTTAGTGATAATTATCGTAAAATATCTATTGTAAAATCTCAGACCGTTCACTGAAAAATGTATTTTAAATCGTCTGTGGATTAAAATTTGATATATATAAATATTGAAACAACTTGTATGAATTGCGTAAATTTGTCAGATGTAGCTTTCTCGCTTAAATTTTGTGTACATTTAACAGGCAGACACTTAAGCGAAGAACTGTCCGTCTATGACACACTCTTTCATATTCCTTAATCTGATGTGCGTAAATGCCGTCCTCTACAAAGTTTATTACAGTGCAGTAAATCAAACGCGCTTTGCTTAAACGGTGATTTACTGCACTGCCCTTTTGTATCAGACGGCATATAACGCACATACACGATACGTCATAAATCAAGTGTGTGTCATAGACGGACAGTTCTCGTTTTAGTGTTCTGACATTAAATGAATACAAATAATCTAAAAAGCGAGAAAGCTATATCGGCAAATTAGCAATTCATACAAAAGTTTCGATATTTATATATTCAAATTCCTTGTCCACAGACGATTTAATTTCTTAATCTCAGTGAACGGTCTGAGATTTTTATTCGCATTTATATTTCATCTAATAAACCATGAATACCCTCTTTTTTATAATCAATGGCGTATTTCTCCACTTCCTTTAATCACTTTTAACTATTTATCAAATCTGATTACTACGTTAAAACTTTTATCACTATTTGAAGCGGTTTCAATTGCCTCTGACAATTTAGATAATGGAAATTCATCTGTAATAATCTCTTCAATATTCCATCTTCCACTTTCCATAATGCTTAATACATCTTCTACATCCTCTGGCATATATCCGCCCGAACCTATGATGCTTTTCTGTGCATAAGTCATATGTAACAAATCAAGTTTTCTGATTGCATTATTAACCGCAACTGATATGAAACGACTTCCTATCTTATCCTGTTGCATAAAAATATCGAGAATATTTTCTGAGAAACCTCCTATTGTCCCTGCCCGTCTAGTATCATTCTTGACAAATCTAGGATATGGATAAACTCTTTGTCCTACCTTAAATTCTGTTATATTTTTGCCAACCGCATATACTCTTGATATTGTTTCGTGTCCAAATTCCATACCCACTGCAATCTTATGACCTGTTTTGGGACCTTTCTTAAATACTGCTACATCAGTTCCACAAATACTTGAGCATATATTCTGTATCAGAACGTCATTATCACCAACCTCCGGTAATGGAAGCTCACTGACCTCAACATTTTCTTTTCCTAAGTAAATTCCTGCTTTCATATTAACCTCCATTTGTAGTCACATATTTGTAGTGTTATAATCACAACAATATTATTTCTGACTATCTCCATTCTTTAGGCACTACACAATCTATAATTATCTGCGTAATATCATCTATCGACATATCGCAGTCATTCTTTATCCACTCCATAATAATTGCAATTATTCCATTAATATGAAATGCCACGATATATTTTCTCTTCTCATTCGGAACTTTAAATTTATCCATAATAGGATTAAATATATACTTAAACATTTTCTGATATGATTCATCTAAGTTCATAGAAACCGATTTTGAAATTGAAGTCTTAAATACTCTTGCATTTTCTTTAACATATGTAAGATATGGTACGAGATACTCTGATTTAATTAAAATCAATTCCTCTTTTGAACTATTTTCAATATTAAATACGGCACTACTTTTACCATTTTTAAAATATGTTAGAAACTGTCTGTTCATATATTCTGTACATTCCACTAATAAATCTCTGGTATTATCATAGTGCAGATAAAAGGTGGAACGATTAACTTTAGCCTCTTCACATATTTCCTTAACAGTAATATATTCGAAATCTTTTCTATCAAGAAGTTTTATCATTGCTTCGTCCATTCGATTTGCTGTATTAAAATATTTACTTTCAGATTTATTCATTTTGTATTCCACCTTTGCATTTTAACAGTCACTTATATTTATTGATGTTTTATATCCTGCCAGATAATTTCTAGATATTTTATAGTTGCCAATATTCGTATCAGGGAATTCTTAGCATAATATTAATTATTATCGCTTATTTCCTTTGCTAATTCAACAATTTCAAATGCATATTTTTTCTTGCCTTTTTCAAGCATTGTCTTATAGATTGGATAATTAACACCCATTCCTATAAAACCTATTATACCAACGATTATTCCTAAAACAAACATTGCATCTCCACTGCCTATTACTTTCATCGAGAGGCACATTCCAACGCCTGTGATTAATGATGCAATAATTCCAAATGTGTAGGTAAATATTGTTGCTGGCATTTTCGCTTTTCTGTCAAGTTTCCTCAATGCTACTACCTTTGTAGTATCCTTTGGTGCATATTCATTTGCAAGTGCTTCTGCGTAAATTTTGTCTGTATTCATAATAGTCCTTCTTTCTGACAGCTTGTAAATATCTTCTATTAATTAAACATCTTCTAACATTTTCTATTTATTAAACATTATCAACTATTGTCTAATTATATTTAGCTGTCTGTTTATTTTTGATAGGCTTATTATATGAATATTTTTAAATCATTTGAACAACACAAAAAACCGATTGTGTCGTTTTCTAAAAATTCATATAAAATTTTGATATTTATATATGCAAATTCTATTATGTCTGTGCGAAGTTTGAGTAATTAATATAAAATATTTCTTATTGCTTAATCATTATAGATTACTTTTAAGTAACTAAGCCACATTACTGTGCGTACTTTACACTTAAATACAGAATGATATAATTGTATTATTAGTAAGAAAGAATAAGGTTTAGTGTGAAAGGACAGTATTATATGAATCAAAGTGAACGAAGATTATTTCTAATCAAAGAATTACTTAAAGATAATTCCAGATATTCCGATATGACTATTCCGTTAGATACTATAGAACAAAAGAGTCTGTTACGTGGGCTTATGAATATCCGTATGCCTCATTCAATTGACCGCAAGTTCTTAGAGATTCAGGATTCATACCTGCAGGAGGAAATTCGGCTTAAAGGCATAACTGATGCTTCTGACCTTAAACCTGTTAAGAATAGTATCTGTGTATGGCAGGGTGATATTACTCTTCTCAAATGTGATGCTATTGTAAATGCTGCAAATAGCGGGATGACAGGGTGTTATTATCCTAACCATCGTTGCATTGACAACTGTATTCATACATTTGCAGGCATACAATTACGCCAAAAATGTAATGAAATTATGCTTAAGCAGGGATATGAAGAACCTACAGGGCTTGCTAAAATTACACCTGCTTATAATCTTCCCTGCAAATATATCCTGCATACGGTAGGCCCGATTATATATGGAAATGTTTCAGAAAATGACTGTGAACTTCTTAAATCTTGCTATCTTAGTTGTCTGAAACTTGCTGTCAGATATGAATTAGAAAGTGTAGCATTTTGCTGTATTTCCACAGGTGAATTTCATTTTCCAAATGATGAGGCTGCTAAAATTGCTGTCGAAACAGTAGAAAATTTTCTACAAAAACAATCAGTTATAAAGAGGGTGATATTTAATGTTTTCAAAGATATTGACAAAACAATCTACGAACGACTTCTCAGTTCAAATTAACAAACTACATTCTGCCATAGAAAATTCCGATGCTATCGTAATCGGTGCAGGTGCCGGCTTATCAACATCTGCAGGCTTTACTTATTCCGGCGAATGTTTTCTAAAATATTTTTCTGATTTTGCTAATAAATATGGCTTTCAGGATATGTATTCCAGTGGTTTTTATTCATTTTCTTCTCTTGAGGAATATTGGAGTTATTGGAGTCGTTACATCTATATTAACAGATATATGGATATACCTAAGCCTGTTTATTCAGACTTATTAAATATTGTAAAAGATAAAGATTATTTCGTGCTGACGACAAATGTTGACCACTGCTTTCAGAAGTCAGGTTTTGATAAACACAGACTTTTCTATACTCAGGGTGATTATGGACTGTGGCAGTGTGAGACACCTTGTCATAACAAAACATATGATAATGAAGATGTGGTAATTAAAATGGTAAAATTACAAAAGGATATGAAAGTGCCTGCTAACTTAGTTCCACACTGCCCGTTATGTGGCAGACCAATGACTATGAATCTGCGTGCCGACAATACTTTTGTGGAAGATGAGGGCTGGCATAAGGCAGCAGGCAGATATGATGACTTCATACGCCGCCATAAGAACCTCAATATACTTTTTCTTGAACTAGGAACCGGATATAATACGCCAGGAATTATTAAATATCCTTTCTGGCAGATGACACACGCATATGATAAAGCCACATATGCCTGCATAAACCTTGGACAGGCAGAGGCTCCGACAGAAATTGAGGACAAGTCAATATGTATCAATGCTGATATCGGAACTGTATTTAAAAAGCTTGTATGAAGTTAGTAATAACGCAAATCGCACATAGAGGTATATTAAGTAATAATCTGTTAAGAAGAATTGAGCAAATATAAATATTCTAACTTATTGTAAGAATTGCGTAAATTTGTCAGATGTCGCTTTCTCGCTCAAATTTTGTGTACATTCAACAGGCAGACATTTAAGCGAAGAACTGTCAGTCTATGACACACTCTTTCATATTCCTTAATCGGATGTGCGTAAATGCCGTCCTCTACAAAGTTTATTACGTTGCAGTAAATCAAACGCGCTTTGCTTGAACGGTGATTTACTGCAACGCCCTTTTGTATCAAACGGCATATAACGCACATACACGATACGTCATAAATCAAGTGTGTGTCATAGACCGACAGTCCTCGTTTAAGTGCTCTGACATTGAATGAACACAAATAATCAAAAGAGCGAGAAAGCTATATCGACAAATTAGCAATTTGAAACACAAGTTATAATATTTATAGTTGCTCATTCTTCATTTACAGAATACTTATATACCTCTATGTGCGATTCTGCGTTATTAATCAATCTCATCGATATTTTTAAATACAGTTTCGAGTTCAGCAATTAAATCTTCGCCGTCCTCAATTCCTGTCGAGAGTCTGAGTGTACAAGCTGTAATTCCATTCTTCTCTCTGACTTCTTCCGGAACATCTGCGTGTGTCTGTGTAGTTGGATATGTAATCAGGGTTTCAACACCGCCAAGACTTTCCGCAAATTTAATCATTTTGACTTTCTTAAGTATTGCAAGTGCGTGTTCCTTAGTATCTACATTAAATGTAATCATTGAACCAAAACCTCTTGCCTGTTTCTTAATAATCTCATAGCCCGGATGTTCTGGTAATCCCGGATATATAACCTTAGTTACAATGCTCTGTTCTTTAAGCCAGTTAGCTAATAATATCGCATTTTTCTGGGCACGTTCCATACGAATTCCAAGTGTCTTAATTCCTCTTAATATAAGCCAGCTGTCAAATGGTGCCAGTCCTGCACCTGTAGTCTTTATTAAAAATCTCAGTTTTTCGCTGATATCTTCTCTGTCAGTAACGATAAAGCCTGCTAATGTATCGTTATGTCCTCCTAAGAATTTTGTACCACTATGTATTACAACATCAGCTCCTAATTTTAATGGATTTTGGAAATATGGTGATAAAAATGTATTGTCAACGATTAATAAAAGGTTATTCTTTTTAGATATTTCTGCTAATTTCTGAATGTCTGATACATTCATCATTGGATTAGTAGGAGTCTCAATATATATTGCTTTAGTGTTCTCTTTAATATAGTTCTCAACATTGTCATTAGAGCAGTCAACGTATGAAAAATCTATTCCGTTTTTCGAAGATACATTGTCAAACAGACGAATACTTCCACCATAAAGGTCTGCTTCTACAATGAGATGGTCACCCGGTTTAAATATTTCCATAAGCAGAGTAATTGCTGCCATTCCTGAAGAAAGTGCAAGTGCATCTGTTCCACCCTCAAGTCCTGCTACTATTTTCTCTAAATGCTCTTTGGTAGGATTCTGTAATCTGCTGTAGTCATATCCTGTGCTTCGTCCTACCTCAGGATGTGCATATGTTGCTGTCTGATATATCGGAAAGCTTATTGCTCCGTAGTTGTTAACTGTTCCTTCTGTCTCTTCTAAGTGTAAACATCGTGTATTAAGTCCTCTATCCATAAAATAACCTCATTTCTAAGCGATTTCTCATCGGCATAAACAGCTAATTGTTTTCGCTTAAAAACAATTAGCTGTGTGAAAGAAATGGCTTATCAACACAATTCTTTCAAACTGACCTCAATTTCTATCTATTGTATTTATAATATGTATTATAGTATATATTCAAAAAAGTCTTCTACTTTTTTACCTCTTAATGAACCATATAATCTAAGAAGTGAGCCTGCTGCCCCTGCTGCTCCTATGTAGAAGCCTAAATAACTTACTACTCTGTCAGGTGCGATTCTGTCCCAAGCTCCGAACCACGTTCTTCCCTTGAATTCAGTATTTGATTCTGCTATAAGTATATCTGCAGTTCTTAAAGCGTATTTTCTATATTTATCATTACCTGTATATTCGTATAAATCTGTGAAATATTCCAAAGCTCCAGGACCACCGCAGCATATACATTTACTGCCCCAGTAGCCCCAGGACTTCTTCTCTGGAACGCCTGCCTTAATAAGTCCGTTTGCAAGTCTTTTTACCCAGTCTCTATAAATGTCATCTTTAGTCACATCATACATTTTCTTAAAGAAAAATGATGAGCCTATCGGACCACCGCACATTCCGAGATAGAATTTGTCTTTATCAGGACCACTTTCAGGATTATCCTGATAAGGAAATAATACTGCCTCATCATCTCCGAATGATATTCCGTCAAGATATTTTATAATGTCATTTGCAAGGTTAAGATATTTCTTATCCTTAGTTGCTTCATAGACTACTGCAAATAAATATCCTATTCCTGCTGAACCATGCGAGAAATTAACGTGGACTGTTCCTTTTTCACCCTCACCTGCAACGGATAAATCATATAAATCATAATATGTTCCACCATTTTTAGCCTCGTGACCAAATTGTTCAATATATTTTGCATATTTAACTGCTGTGTCTAAATATTTTCTATCGCGTGTTGCTTTGTATGTCTGCAGAAGATAAACAGCACCGCCCGCATCTCCCACTATATCTCTGGTATCACTCCAATGTACGCCATTTTCATCTGCAATTGCCGCCTCTACGAATACATCTGCCTGACGAATGGCGAATTCATAATATTCCTTTTGTTTTGTCACTTTATATAAATCATATACAAATTGTCCCTCACTTATCGGTCCAACCTTGTAGCTGAATGCCCAGCCGTAAATCTTCGAGGAATCATTTGCAATCTGCTTCTGTATGTCTCTGTAATAATCTATCTTCTTTTCATTGGCTATTATATAAGCGGCGGCTTCTTTCGCTTCGTTTAACCACTTTTCATCTCCTGTAACCTGATACAATCTTAAAAAGAAGAAGCCTATTCCGCTAGAACCCGCATAAAATGAGGTATTTCCAAGGAAAGACAGATTAGTTATTCCATTTTGCCCTTCAGGAAATATCTTCCAGGTCTTACCGACTTTTTCCTTAACTTCATACTGACTAATCCATTCTGCTGTCTGTATCGCTGCTTTTAAATAGTCATCTGCTGTATTTGGTATAAATAAATATGGTATCTGTCTTGCCATTGTAAACCTCCTTTTCCTGCTAATTAGTAAATTAAATAAATTCTCAAATACTATGTATAGTCTACATATTCATTATTCTGAACTTTAAACTTAATTGCCATACTCATAAATCTGCATATTCATTGTTCTGAATTTAATTGCCATACTCATAAATCTACATTTTCATTGTTCTATTTATAGGATTAGTTAATTTTATTCACTATATTCATAAAGTCCGGCTACATCGATTCCTTTTAATTTACCATAAAGTGAAAGCAATGCACTTGCTGAACCTGCTGCACCTACAAATAACCCTAAATGTGCATCTACGTCCCAAGGCTTGATTCTTGTCCATGCATTGTACCATCTTGCACCATCTTTATCTCTATAAGAATCACTTATCGATTTGTCCGCTGTTCTCTTAGCATATTCTAAATATTTATCATCATATTCTGATGCTTTTGTAAAATGTAATAACGCTCCTGCTGAACCACAGCAAATGCAATCGTTCCAGTAGCCTGCTGATTTCTTCTCAGGAACCCCTGCTGCAATAAGCGCATTGGTAAGCTTCTTATAGAAATCTAAATATTCTTCATTGCCTGTTGCTTTATATAACTCTAAAACTGCTATTCCATCACCAACAGGTCCATGGCAATATCCGAGATAAAATACATCATAAGGCTTTTTCTCTTTTTCTAAATATATATAAGGCACTATTGCTGTGTCATCATCTGATATCGCAATACTTTTTAAGAAGTTATAACCTTTTATTGCATAATCAAGATATTTTTCTTCTTTAGTTGCTTCATAATATTTAGTAAGAAGATATAGAATTCCTGCTGTTCCATGTGCGAAGTTAGGTACTATTCCGCCTGCCGGAACTGTCTTGAAATATTCATGTGGATCAAATAATTTCCAATATACTGAATCTTCACCATAATCTACCTTGAGTTCAAGAATCGAATCTAATGTTTCTTTTGCATATGCAATATATTTCTTATCACCTGTAACTTCTGCTATCTTAAGCCAATAAGCAATTACTCCGCCATCTCCCATATAATCGAAATAGCTGTTCCAATGTATTCCCTTTTCGTCTTTAACTGCCACCTTGTATACATCATCAGCAATTTTTACTGCCTGATTTAAGTATTCTTTATTACCAGTTCTCTCATATAGAAGAATTAAAAATAATCCCTCTCCTGAAGTTCCGGAATGTATTCCCGGTTTCTCACTTAATTTCTCATCATATGTAGATATAAGATAATCTGCTGCTTCAATCGCTTCATTTAACCATTTAGAATCTTTTGTAGCATCAAATAACTGTATAAAGAAGTAACCGATTCCTGCTGCGCCTGCATATATGGAACGATTTCCAAGAAATGAACTCTCGACTTCATCAGGAACTTTTCCCTCTGTTCCACTGATAGCCCAGTATTTACCTGTCGGAGCCTTTATCTCATATTTCTTTATCCATTCTGCAACACTTATGGCTTCTTCTAAATAATCTTCTACATCTGTATTTTTATATAATTCTATTAATTTGTATCCCATAGCCGAACCTCTTTTCTGAATTTATTTGTACATATCTGTCGAAAGATATTTTGTTCCGTCGTCGGCCATAATAACTACAATATTTTTTCCTGCATTTTCCGGTCTCTCTGCTACCTGTCTTGCTGCATATAATGCTGCTGCCGCAGAGTGTCCTAAGAATATTCCGTCAGTTCTAACTAACTCTTTACCTGTTGCATAAGCATTGTCTGCTGATACATTAATGCACTCATCTATAACTGTATTGTTCTTTATGATAAGTGGTGGAAGAAGTCTTTCAGGGAACTGATAGAATGGTACAACTCCATCGATTGTATGACCTGTTTCATTGTTAGCATCAAGTCTTGATTTCTCATCCGGCTGTACAGCAATAATTTTAATATTCTCATCTTTCTCTTTAAAGAATTTACTAAGACCTGATAAAGTTCCTGCTGTTCCTGCAAGCATTACCACAATATCTACTTTTCCGTCTGTATCCTCCCAGATTTCAGGGCCTGTTGTATAATAATGTGCTAATGTGTTATTTATATTTCCGCATTGGTCTGTATAATAATATCCGTTCTTCTCTGCAAATGCCGAAACTCCCTTTTCTATAGTAGGAACTTCTATTTCGCCTCTTTTTAACGACTCTGTCACTTCATCGCTGATGTCAGTGAACCAGAACTGTTCAACACCGTATGCCTTGAAAATGTCTTCTCTTTCTTTAGAAACACCAGGCTCAAGGAATGTAACAAACTCATGGCCTTTTGCATGTGCAAATGCTGCTAAGGCAATTCCTGTATTACCGCTTGTATTATCAACAATTGTCTGACCAGGTTTTAAATCGCCTGACTTCTCAGCTTCTTCTATCATTCTAAGAGCTGCCCTGTCTTTAACGCTTCCTGATGGATTGAAATATTCAAGCTTACCAAGAATGTTTGCATTCAATTTATACTTTGCTTCGTAGTTTGTTAATTCAACTAATGGTGTATGTCCTACCAATTCTGCGATACTTTTATAAATTTTTCCCATATGTTTGTCCTCCTGTTCTTATATCCTAGTATTTTGATATGTTTTATATGCATATATAATACAGTAGAACTAACATTTTGTATAATTCACATTTTCTATTGTGAGTTATAGTTAAAATCTATAACCTAATATTGGGAAATTATAATATTTTAAATATTTTTGATTTCGTATTTTGACTTATGATTTTTCTAAACTGATTTACTTTACTCTAATATATTTTCTTTATATTTTGAAAGTTCATCAATATATTTCTGTCCCATTTCACTAATTACCGATGCTTTTCTTGAAATATATCCAATTGTCATCTTCTCGTCTGTTTTCAATTTAACTGCACAATAATCCGTTCCGTTTAAATCTTCGCAAATTATTCCCGAACAAAGTGTGTAACCATTTATACCTACCATAAGATTTAACATTGTAGCCCTGTCATTTACCCTTATGAATCTCTTATATTCATATGTACTTAGAACTTCTTCTGCAAAGTAAAATGAATTGTGTTCTCCCTGTTCAAATGCAAGACATGGATAGTCATCTAATTCCTCTATCGTAATCTCTTTCTTATCTGCCAAAGGATTTTTCTTACTCATATATGCATAAATGCTACATTCAAATAACGGGGTGAACTTAAGTCCGTCTTCACCAAATATCTTCTTTAATACATTTTTATTGTAGTCGTTAAGATATAACACACCTATTTCACTTTTCTGGTTCATAACATTTTCAATAACTTCGTAAGTTTTGGTTTCGTGTATACCGAATTCGTATTCATCTATGCCATATTCTTTTATTAAGTTAACAAATGCATTTACAGCAAATGTGTAGTGCTGCATTGAAACATGAAAACTTCTTTTCACATTGGTTTTCGATACATATTTAGCATCCAGAATCTCGTACTGTTCTATAACCGACCTTGCATAACCTAAGAATTCCGAGCCTTTTGTCGTAAGTGATATTCCACTTTTAGAACGCACAAATATATCAAAGCCAAGTTCCTGTTCTAACGCATGAACTGCTGATGACAGACTTGGCTGCGAAATAAATAACTTCTTCGCGGCATCATTTAATGAATTTTCCTTAGAAATTGCGATAATGTATCTTAATTGGTTTAATGTCATTTTTAAGTCCTCACTTCTATTCAGAAAATAATTCTGTTGAAAAATATCTCTCTGCCGTATCAGGCAACACTGTTACAACCGTCTTACCCTTACCAAGCTTCTTAGCAAGTTTTAAGGCTGCTGCCACATTTGTTCCACTGGAAATTCCGCACATAAGTCCCTCTTCTTTAGCAAGACTTTTTGATGTACTTAATGCCTCTTCATCAGAAATAATATAAATATCATCATAAATCGACTGGTCTAATATTTCAGGAATTATGCCATCACCTATTCCCATCTGAATATGTGTTCCAATGGTTCCACCCGCCAAAATTGCTGCATTTTCGGGTTCAACAGCCCATATCTCTATATCCGGGTTCTGTGCTTTAAGAACTCTTCCTATTCCTGTAATTGTCCCACCTGTTCCGATTCCCGAGCAAAAACCATCTATAGGTCTGGCAACCTGTTCCATAATCTCTAGTGCTGTATGATTCTTATGTGCATTTGTATTATCTTCATTTGCAAACTGCTGTGGCACAAATACCCTCGGATCTTTCTCCTTCATTCTAATTGCAGTTTTAAGACATTCATCTATGCACGCACCTATATCTCCGGCATCATGTATGAGCTTCACATCGGCTCCATAATGTCTTACTAACTTTCTTCTTTCCTCACTTACGGAATCAGGCATAATTATTATTGTTCTATAGCCCTTTACTGCTCCAACAAGTGCAAGACCTATTCCCTGATTGCCACTGGTCGGTTCAACAATTATGGTATCTTTATTAATTAATCCCTTTTTCTCTGCTTCTTCTATCATATTTAATGCTGTTCTTGTCTTAATCGAACCACCAACATTAACTGCTTCGAATTTAACTAAAACTTCGGCTGAATCGTCATCGACCATTCTGTTTAATCTAACCATAGGTGTATGGCCTACTGCTTCTAAAATATTATTATAAACTCAAACTTCGCACATAGATTTAGCCTATGCACCTTGAAAATTCAATATCTGGCAGTTATTCAGTTATCAAAATCCAGTTGCTAC
>OMVQ01000002.1 GCA_900314555.1 uncultured Eubacteriales bacterium
CGCGAGGATCGCACTGCGGCGGAACGGAAAATGTTGCTATCGCAACCCGCCGCAGGCGGAGAATGTCGCAAGCGACATTCTTTATTCTAACAAATATGAAGTGAATTTATTTACAAAGGAGGCAATATACTAAGAAATGAGTAAAGAAGTTTTTATATCACATTCATCTAAGAATTTTAAAGAGGCAAAGAAGATTTGTGATTGCTTAGAGAAAAAGAATATAGAATGTTTTATTGCACCAAGAGATTTAACTCCGGGACAGATATATGGTGAAGAAATAGTAAGAGGAATAGATGAATGTAATAAATTCATATTAATTGCTTCCAAAGATGCATTTGAATCACAGCATGTTCTACGAGAAGTTGAAAGAGCTGTTAACAGCAATATGAAAATCTATGTATACAAGATAGAAGATGTAGAAGTTCCTAAATCATTCGAATATTTCATAATGTTAAGCCAATGGATAGATGCTTCATTTACAAGTAAGATAGATGATTTGACAAATATTATTAAGGAAGAAGATAAAAAAGAAGCTGAAAATAAAGCGGTAGCTAATGAGAGTTCAGATGGTAAGTCTAATGTAAATTATGTCGATAGAAAATCAGATAATAAAAAAGCTATAATTGGAATAGTTACAGGTATTGCTTTAATAATTGTAATTGCCATTGCAGTTATATTTAATAAGAATAGCAATAATGATAAGACTAAAAATGATAATAAAAAGTCAGATATATCTGAAAATGTAGATGCGAAAGATAATGACAATAATAAAAATAATGTTGAGGACATGAATAACGATAATAGTGATAAAAATGTTTCGAAGGATACTTCAGATTGTAAGGTCGGAGACATTATTACAATGGGAACATATAATGGAAAGCCTATTGAATGGATAGTTTTAGATATTGATGACAAAGGTAATAAATATATTTTAGCTAAAGACAGTATTTCCATTAAAGCATATGATTCAGCAGAAAGCGGCGAATGGAATAAGATAAATGATACTACAGAATTTGAAAGAGATAAAGAAGCAGAATATTCAGATGAAGAACTTATTAATGCCAAAGGAAGCAATGACTGGAGTAAATCGAATATAAGAATATGGTTAAATAGTCAGGATAAAAAGGTTAAATACGAGGGAACATCACCTGACAGTAAGGCATTGTATGATAGCAGAATTGCATATGACAAAGAAGAGGGATTCTTAAATGCATTTACTAAAGATGAGATGAATAAAATCGTAGAAACTAATGGCGATTATGTATTTCTACCATCAGTGGAAGAAGTTAATGATTATATAATTAATGGTGATGTAATATTTCCGGAGGCAGAGATTACAAAGGAAGCTTTAGATGCTGACAGGACCGGAGAAGTAAGCGCACTTGCAAGCGAATATGGTGGCAGATTCCCATGGTTTACAAGAACTAAAAGTGATGATAGCAGCTATAAGGTAGTATGCGTATTTTCAGAGGATTACAGTACAGATGGTACACCTTTTTATACAGAGTCAGTAGGAACACCAAGAGGAATAAGACCTGCAATGGTTATTAAATAAGTTTCAGAATGGAGAAAAAATGAGATTAAGTGAGCTAGACAGATTTAATACGATAGTGATTCAATGTCATGATAATCCTGATGCAGATGCAATCAGTTCAGCATATGCACTATATTGTTATTTTAAATCAAAGAATAAAAATGTAAGAATTATTTATGGTGGTAAATTCTTTATTTCAAAATGTAATCTAGAGATGATGATTGATGAATTAGATATTGAGATAAAGCATGTAGATGAATTAGACAAAATCGATAATGAGGATACAGTTTTATTAACTGTGGACTGTCAGTATGGCGAGGGAAATGTAACGAAGTTCAAATCACGTAATGTTGCAATAATCGACCATCATACAGATACAAACAAGGGTTTTGAACTGACTGAGATAAGAAGTAATCTGGGTTCTTGTGCGACTCTGGTCTGGCAGATGTTATTAGCTGAAGGTTATGATGCCAATAAGAATAAGAAAGTTGCAACAGCATTGTATTATGGATTATTTATGGATACAGGCGGCTTTGCTGAAATCGTACACCCACTTGACAGGGATATGGTAGATGCTTTACAACCTGACAGACAGATTATTAATAAACTTAAGAATACTAATCTGTCATTGCAGGAGTTAGAGACAGCAGGAATTGCACTTATAAGACATCTGTGTGATAAGAAGAACAGATATGCACTTGTAAAGGCACATCCATGTGATCCTAATATTTTAGGACTTATAAGTGATTTGCTTCTTCAGGTGAATGATGTGGAATTATGCGTTGTATATAATGAACTTCCATTTGGATATAAATTGTCGGTAAGAAGTTGCAGAACGGATGTAAAGGCGAATGAGTTTGCAGAGTACATAACGAAGAATATCGGTAATGGTGGAGGTCATAATGATAAAGCAGGTGGCTTTATCAGCAAAGAGAAGTTTGAAAAAGCACATGGCGATATGACTATGGACCAGTATATGCTTGAGATACAGAGAGAATATTTCGAAAGCTATGACATTATTAAAGCGGAAGAATTTAAGCCTGATATGAATGAATATTTTCTATATGGCAAGAACAATATTCCACTTGGTTATGTTAAATCATTAGATATAGTAAATGAGGGTGCTTATATGATTCTTAGAACGATGGAGGGAGATGTGAATATCTGTGCTTCTAAGGATATCTATATAATGATAGATATTGAGAAAAATATTTATCCTATCGAGAAATCAGTGTTTGATAAAAGATATAAGACTACTGACAATAAATTTATCTGTAAATATGAATATGCTCCTAAAGTTAAGGACGTATTAAACGGAAATGTTATCGAGATACAGGACATGGCAAAAGAATGTAAGACCAGAGTAAATAATGAAGTGTATGCCAAAGAATTGGCAAAGCCGGTTAAATTATTTACCAGATGGGATTATGAGGGATATATGTATGGAAATGTTGGTGACTATATCGTATTTGCAAAAGATAATATAAATGATGTCTATATAGTAAAACGCGAGATAATGGAGCGTTCATATAGTAAGAGATAGCACGAAATGCTAAATTTCTCATAGAAATGCGTATAAATAAGATAAAATATGGAAAAACCTATATAAAATTGTCAAAAGCTGTAGATAAATTATTATGTTTTATCTACAGGTTACGACACACTTTTAAGTCAGGATAATATATAATACACCTTGTCAGAACGGAGAAAAAATATGAGTGACAGGGTGTATATAGTTTATCTTGATGTTTTTTTTATGATTAACTTCCTAATGGATTATATGATAATCCTTATTACATCGAAGATAGCGAAAATAAAGAAAAAGAGAATAAGAAAATTGGCCGGAGCAGGCTTTGGCGCTTTATACAGTGTTATCGTTATAAAACCACTTACTAACCACTTATTTAAAATAACACTTGTTAATATTTTAGTTGCTGCTGTGATGGTACTTATTTCATTTGGATTTATGAGTGCTTCTGTATACATTAAAAATGTACTTCTATTATTCGTTGTATCATTTACAATGTCGGGAATAATTAATTATCTGTATTATTCCACTATTATCGGAAAATATGTAAGAAACGTATTAAGTGGTAATTCTAATAAGGTTGTAAATGCAAGAAAATTTATATTAGTATCTGTACTGGCATACATTCTGCTTAGTGCAATTGTAAGAATTATCTTTATCATCAGAAAAGATATGGAATTATATTATGATGTAAAGATTACATTTAGAGGTAAGTCTGTTGTGGTACGGGGACTATATGACACCGGAAACGGACTTACCGAGCCTGTAAGTGGGAAAATGGTACATATAGCAGAATACGAAATACTAAAGCCTTTACTGGAGGGAGATGAAAAAGCAAAAGAAAATATTTATGTAATTCCATTTCATTCGATAGGTGAAGAAGATGGAATAATGTACGGAATAAGAATGGACGAAATGGTCGTATTAGTCGATGATGAACCTAAATTCTTATATAACCCCATAATTGGAATATACATAGGAAATGTATCTAAACGGGGAAAATATTCCGTTATCCTTAATAGGGAAACATTTGACGGCATAAATGGCAATGAATGTTAAGTATTAGTTTAGATTATTAAATGCCGTATATAATATCGAAACAGATATTATTGAAAAGTTAGAAAGCAGGGGAGAATTGCAATGGTCATAAAAGTATCTATTCCAAATAGGTTACAGTTTAAAGTTATACCTGGCATTAGAAATGTTTTGTTCGCAAAGCGAGGGGATATTCACTATATAGGAGGCGCTGATGTGCTTCCACCACCATTAGAAGCTGAAGAAGAGCAGATGGTAATTGAAAAACTTTCTACAGAGGAGGGAACGCAGGCAAAAACCACATTAATCGAGAGAAATTTACGATTAGTGGTATATATTGCTAAAAAATTTGATAACACAGGTGTCGGTGTGGAAGATTTAATTTCCATCGGTACCATTGGACTTATTAAATCTATTAACACGTTTAATCCGGATAAGAATATTAAATTAGCTACATATGCATCGAGGTGCATTGAAAATGAGATATTAATGTATCTTAGAAGAAACAGTAAAACGAAAATGGAAGTGTCTATTGACGAACCACTTAATGTGGACTGGGATGGGAATGAGTTATTGTTATCAGACGTTCTTGGCACAGACGAGGACGTTATATATAAAGACATCGAGGACGAAGTAGAAAGAAAACTTCTTATTAAGGCAGTTTCTAAACTTAATAAAAGAGAAAGAGCCATAATAGAGTTAAGATTTGGACTTAATAACGAAAACGGAGAAGAACTGACACAGAAAGAGGTAGCTGATATGTTAGGAATCTCTCAATCATATATTTCGAGACTTGAGAAGAAGATAATTGGCAGACTTAAGAAAGAAATAGTAAAGTGTTATTAGGAACATAATTTATAAGAATCATATTAGAAGAGATGGGGCGGAGATTTATCTTCCGTCCCTTATTGTATATTCAGAATATTATGAATGAATAGGGAGATGTTCGTGGGACATCTCCCTATAAATATGTCCTAAAATATTTGATTTAGTTTTGCTATGCTTATAATTATGATATAATGAAAATAAGAGAGTCAGAGAAATGTTGCTTTTGCTCTAAATTAATACATTCAATGTCTAAAACACTTAGACCAAGCTGTTATTCTATGACACACACTAGTATAAAAGTTTTTAATTAACTCGACTATGCATTCGTTTTATGATACAATCTTCATATAACATATATGGAGGTTATATTCA
>OMVQ01000068.1 GCA_900314555.1 uncultured Eubacteriales bacterium
CAACATTTTCTGCTCCGCCGCAGTGCGATCCTCGCGGAGCGTTTTTACTTACTAGGACAATTTCAACGAAATTTCCTAGTAAGTAAAATAAAAATCAACCAAATATGCGTATTTACCGATATCTGGTTGATTTTAAGTAACTTATGATATAAGTATTCCAGAATTGCAAAGGCTACCTGCTGCGAAGCAATTCGTGGACATAAAGTTGAATTTATTTTTCGATTATACAGTCTCTACCTTGAGCATATTTGTTGTTCCTGAAGTTCCAAGAGGTACTCCGGCAGTAATAACGGTATTATCGCCATCTTTAAGATATCCTTTGGCTTTAACCTCTGCAACTGCATGCTCAAATAATTCAAATGTATCTTTTTCTTCTTTAATAATAATAGGTGTTACACCCCATGACATATTAAGCTGTCTTGCAACATTATCACTCATTGCACATGCTATAATTGCACAATCAGGTCTGTATTTAGATACCATTCTGGCTGTTCTTCCTGATTTGGTAACTGTAACGATTGCCTTAGCTCCAATATCATATGCTGTAGTACATGTTGCATGTGAAATAGCATCTGTTATCTCAATCTTTCCTGTTCTTGATAATGCGAAGAATCTCTTTCTATAATCAATATCTTCTTCTGTTCTCTCAGCAATTCTTGCCATTGTCTGAACTGCTTCTACCGGATATTTACCGGCAGCACTTTCACCTGATAACATTACAGCACTTGTTCCGTCATAAATCGCATTTGCAACGTCTGCTGTCTCTGCTCTTGTAGGTCTTGGGTTCTTAATCATTGAATCAAGCATCTGTGTTGCTGTTATAACCTGTTTACCGGCATTGTAAACTTTTTTAATAATCATTTTCTGCATAACAGGAACATCTTCATTAGGAATCTCTACGCCCATATCACCTCTGGCTACCATAATTCCGTCTGAAACCTCAATGATTTCATCAATGTTTTTAACGCCCTGCATATTCTCTATCTTAGAAATGATGTTAATTGATTTGCAATTATACTCATCTAATATCTTTCTTATCTGAAGAATATCATCTGCACATCTTACAAATGATGCTGCGATGAAATCAAATCCCTGTTCAATACCAAAGATAATGTCGCTTCTGTCAACATCACTTATATATGGCATTGATAAATCAACGTTAGGAATATTTACACCTTTATGGTTAGATACAGGTCCACCACATATTACTTCACATACAACATCAGTATCTGTAACTTCTAATGCTTTTAACTCAATTAATCCATCATCAATAAGTATTCTTGTTCCTACTTCAACATCTTTAGGAAGTCCCTTATATGTTACTGAAGCAATCTCTGAATTACCCATTAATTCTCTTGTGGTAAGAGTGAATTTATTGCCATTCTCTAACATAATCTTGCCATCTTCGAAATCTCTGACTCTGACTTCCGGTCCTTTTGTATCAAGCATTGCTGCTATTGGAAGGCCTAACTCTTTTCTGAATTTCTTGACTTTATCTAATCTTCCTTTATGTTCTTCATGTGTTCCATGTGAGAAATTGAATCTGGCAACGTCCATACCATTCTTCATTATTCCCTTTAAAACTTCATCATTATCTGTCGATGGTCCAAGTGTACAAACAATTTTCGTTTTTCTCATTCTTATACCAATGCATTATCGTGGATAAGTTCCCCGAAACTGCCCATAAAACAGATGACATAAGGCAGTGCAATAATCCTTTCTTTATATTCTCTATGTCACACTAGAAGTATAATTCACATTGACGATTTAATCAATTAAATTTTGATTCAATATTTACGTCATTTTTTATCAATAATGTATAATTTTATTTAATCCGTCAATAATCCTATCATCAAACGAAAGGAATGAATTTAGTTATGAAATCAAGGAAAAGAAAATATTCTCTACCAATTTTTATTATTTCAATTATTATAGGACTTGCGTATGCTTACATAACTTCTAAACCAAACAATGATATCTCCACAATACAGCAGGGAATCTCACATAAAATAATTCGTTTTCACGTTATTGCCAATAGTGATTCTGATGCTGACCAGGCACTCAAGTTAAAAGTCAAAGAAGCAGTCGTCAATTATACCTCAGAACTTCTTTGCAATTCCAAAAGTATTAATGAAACAGAAGATTTATTATCGGCTCATACCACCGACATAATCTCAATTGCCAACAGTGTTATCACCGAAAATGGTTATGACTATCCGGTCACAGCCGAAATTACTGATACTTATTTTCCAACCAAATCATATGGCAGCTATACATTTCCACCCGGAACATATAGAGCCTTCCAGATAAAAATAGGTGAGGCAAAAGGTAAAAACTGGTGGTGTGTTCTATATCCTCCACTTTGCTTTATTGATATTTCACATGGTACAGTTAATACAGAAAGTGAAGAATTATTAAAAGAGACACTTACAACCGATGAATTTCAGGCAGTTTCAGGTGAATATACAGTAAAATATCGTTTTAAATATCTGACGTTTCTGAATTACTTTATCAAATAAACTCTTGAATTTTTTGTTAATTGCATTAATTTGTCGATATTGTTTGTTCTTATAGATTCTTTATATATTCAATAAACAAATTCTTTGAACAGAGTATCCGTCTATGACACTCTCTTTCATATTTCTTAATCTGGTGTGCCTAAATGCCATCATATACAACGTTTATTACGGTACAGTAAATTAAACGCGCTCCGCTTGAACGGTAATTTACTGCACCGACCTTTTGTATCTGATGGCATATAACGCACACACACGATACGTCATAAATCAAGAGAGTGTCATAGACGGATAACTCTGCTTTAAACGTTACAGGCATTGAATTAACACCAATACTACAATGTAACTGAAAACAATATCTGGCAAATTAATGCAATACCACAAAATATGTCATAATTTATATACTCATTTCACTACTGCAAATATTTCTAAAGTACATCAGTTAGCATAAAATTCAGCTTATTCTATACAAGTTTGTACTCCGTCTGTATTACAAACTTAATTTTCTCGTATAACTTGTGCCTGTCATCATTATATTTCTTATATATATGCCTGTCTGCTGCACTCAGATATTTATAGACATTTATGAGGTCACATTCATTTTCTTCTAGTAACGTCCTTAGGTTATTATAAATCATTACTTTTATTATCTCGTTTGCCTCTTTTTCATCTATGGCTGAACCATTAATTGGCGAAATCATTCCTCTATATATAATCTTAACTTCTAAGTTGTCATTATCTGATGTGCTAAGACTTATGTGGTAAGAATTTTTATCTATACGAAATTCGTTTCCATTTCCATTTCCATTTCCAAGGGCAATATACATTCCCTCGCTTCCATTTGCAAGCCAGATATAATCTGCCATTTCTTCTTTGAACTCTCCCTTGACTCCCTCATCATTTATTATTATCATTCCGTCCTGGTATATCTCGTCGTTTTTAATGTTGAATATGCTGATAATACCTGTTTCTTCTGTTTTATTTAGTACCTTTCGCACATCTTCAATTGTCGTTTTGCCATATTCTAAATTCTTATCTGTCATATCGCTTATATATTTTCCAGGTAAATTAATATCTTCAATATCACTGAATCTTTCCACCGGCTCATCTGTCGCATACATATATACATTGTCTGAAAGTTCTGCTTCATTATTAAGCATTTTCATAATCTCGTTAAATGTCTGGTAATCTTTGTATACATCAACATTTAGAATAATTGCCTGCACATTTGAGAAATCTATTTTCTTGTCTGTACTCTTTTGATATGCCTCATTCAGACCACTTATATTTTTCAGTTCAAAACTTCTGAAATCGCTGTCTTTTTCGCCATTATTAAATGATAATATAACCTCGTATTCTCCGTCATTAACACCTATAAATATACTGTCAACATATTCCCTACTGTCGATTTCCACCCGCTTTTCACCTGATGCCATAACTGTTTTAAATTTATTGTTTTCATTAACAACTGCAACTACTCCAAAAGCAACTATCAGACCTGTTACGACGTATTTTATAATGTTGATTCTTTTTAACTTCAGACTTTCAGATTGAAGATTCCCGTAATTAGTATTTTCGACATTCTCTTCATTTTGTTGACTACATTCTTTATTCCTGCTTTCAACATTTTTATTGCTAATATAGCATAACCCACAAATTACATCTGCCAGATTAAATATATTTCCAAACAATCCTGTCATGGTAACGATAATCGCCATAATGAAGAATACAAGATACAACCCTCCCTGTTTTTCCAGAATCAAACCTGAGATTTTAACCGTATCCATTAATTTTACAGTTGCTTCGTCGCTTTGCAATACCGTATTTAGTCCCAGATTGCCTACATTTAGTGCAAACATAATTATATTTATTACGGTTGCAACAGTAATTACATTGAACACGCATTTTCTGAAAATAGCATAATCCTCATTATCTTTTATAGAGAAATGGCTGCTTTCGAAAAGCAATATCTCCGCTGGCGAGAAAATTAGAAATAATATTACTGCACCTTTAAGTGTCCGGACTATACCTGATACAAATAGCGGTGAAATGTAATAAATATCGACTCCCCTTATCGCAAATACAATCAATAACATAACAGGTATCATAAATACCATATACAGGCACTCTACTAACCGGCCTCTCGCTTCTATTCCTTTCGCAGCCCCGTATAATGCAAGCAGCAGAACGGGCGCAAATATAAATACATAATTTAATTCATCTATGACTTCAATTTTGATTAATTTCGTAAAAAATGAAATTGTCATTATAGCAAGAATGAAATATTTAATGATAAATAAAAGTGCAATTATTTTACTGCACAATTTGCCATAATATTTCTCCGTATAACCCCAGAAATTCCACTTAGTATACCTGCATATCCAAAGTATTACCACCGCATATGCGTATGACAATATTCCCGCAATTAAAATTGCAAATATTCCATCGTGTCCGTTATATTTTGCCGCAATGTCCGTAGAAATAAGACTGCTGACAGCCAATACCTCTACAATAATAAGTCGTTTTATCTGTCGTGCTGATATCCTGTTATTTCCATACATTCTACCACCTCACTTAATTCTCTGCTTTCTGCGATTGTCTTTCCTTGCAAATACCGGCCTGCTCGTAAGATATTTAAAAGGCGCACGTATTATGAAATCTTTGCCCCTCTCAGCTCTGTTAATTTCTCCACCCGCAACAGGTCCAAGATATGGAAATGAATAGCTTACCAATCCGCTAAGATGAATAAGTACACACATAATGCCTAATATATATCCGTATATTCCCCATATTGCCGATGTGAAAATCAGAAAATATTTTATAATTCTAAATGAAGATGAGAATTCATTATTAGGAATAGTAAATGAACACAATGCTGTAAGTGCCACAACGATTACCACTATCGGACTTGCTAATGAAGCATCTACTGCTGCCGAACCAACGATAAGACCTCCTACTATCCCGATTGCATTTCCCATCGCTCCGGGTATTCTTACTCCCGCCTCTCTGATTAATTCAAATGAAATCTCCATAATTATAACTTCGACAAATACCGGATATGGTATTCCCCGTCTTGCATCTATGAATATCATCACAAGATTTACAGGTAATATCTCCGGGTGAAAATTAACAACTGAAATGTATAGTGCCGGAAGTGAAATTGCGAAAAATACAGCTATATATCTCAATATCCTTGTAAATGTAACGAGTCCCCAATGTTCAAAATAATCATCCGAGGTTTTCATAAATGACGAGAAGTTGACGGGCAATACCAGTGCAATTGGCGAATTATCGACTAATACCACAACATGTCCGTCTAACAGAAATTGTGCTGCCCTGTCAGGTCTTTCGGTTGTCATATATTGTGGAAATGGTGACAAATCATTATCATTTGTAAGCTGTTCGATTACACCACTGTCCATAAACCCATCAATCGTAAAGTCCTCTAACCTTGATTTAATCTCTTTTAATAACCTTTCTTCCACAATAGTATCCATATATAATAATGCAATTCCTGTATTGGTTCTGACTCCTGCGAATTGCTCTTCTATTTTAAGCTCTGGACTTCTTATTCTCTTTCTTACAAGCATTTCATTAGTCTTATACGAACTTGAGAAGCCCTCCTGTGAGCCTCTTATTACCTGTTCATTTTTCGCTTCCTGAACTCCCATTCCGGGATAGCCATCTCCTCGTATCTTTAATGCCTTAGCTTCACCCTCTAGAATCAAGATTGCATTTCCTGTCATTACACCCTTTATGGCATTTTCAATTGTATCAATTTTTTCTACATCTGTAAGTCCGTAAAGAACTTTTTTAATCGTAATGTCGCTTACTGTTTCCTCTAGGAAATATATACGGCCCCTGACTTCATCTAAATATTTCATATTCACATCAAGGCATTTTACGTCATTACAATTTCGGAATATATCATCAAGCATATTTTTGTTTTTCTCAAATGATTCAGACAAAAACATTGCACACCCTCCTACCCTGTTGCATCTGCTACATAGGTATTAGTGTGTGCAATTCATAATCACTTATTCATAATCACTTATTTATAATTAACTTAAACTTCGCATATGCGAAATCTTATTTAGCTATTAGCTGTTCTTCGCTGCTTTTTCTGCTGTCAGATTATCTATAATTGTCTTCTCCTGATTATTAATATGAAGCTTGATTGCTGCTTTTGCTTTATCAGAGTTTCTCTCAGATATTGCCTTTACTAAGCTATCGTGTTCTGCTACAAGTATCTTTCGTTTATTCTCGTCCTTAATATATTCTAAGCGGTATCTGTACATCTGCTCACGAAGATTATTAAGTATCTGTATGAGTCTCTTATTACCTGTCGTTCTATATATTACATCATGAAATGTCACATCTGCCTCTGCCATTACTGTAAGGTCATCTGATAAGAGTGCCTTTTTAAATGCTTCATTGCATCTGCACATTTCCTCTATATCTTCTCTGGTAGATTTCTTGCAAGATAATACAACTGCTAATTCTTCTAAATTCTTTCTTACTTCTAAAACGTCTGTCAGATCTTCTAAAGTAATCTCAGCTACCACAGCACCTTTTCTTGGTGTCATAACTACTAAGCCCTCTAATTCTAACTTTCTGATTGCCTCTCTTATGGGTGTTCTGCTTACGCCTAATTTCTGCGCAAGCGCTATCTCCATAAGACGTTCTCCCGGTTCTAAATCACCTTTTAATATCGCCTCTCTAAGTGTATTAAATACAACATCTCTAAGTGGCAGATAGTTATCAATTGCCATGCTTAACTCTTTCATAAAAACCTCCGTTCCTCTTTCTCGGTGTATTCGGTATATACATATATGTTACATATGCCTGTTTCGTATAACCCGATGCCTTAATTCTCTCTTTCGCTCTATAAGCATCTTCTTCGATTCTGAATAAACCAAATACTGTCGGGCCACTGCCACTCATAATCGCATTTATTGCATTTTCTTCCATCATTACCTGTTTCAATTCCTCAATTACAGGATATTCCTTAGCAGTTACTGTCTCTAATACATTTCCAAGTCTTGCTGCCACCCCATCAAGGTCCTTATGCTTAAGTGCCTCTATCATTCCGTCGATGTCAGGGTGTTCCTTAACTTCATCTAATTTAAGATTCTCATATACAAATTTAGTAGATACACTGATTGGTGGTTTTGCAATTAATACCGGACATTTAATCATATCAGGTAATTTCGTAAGTTTCTCACCGATGCCCTCTGATAAAGCTGTTCCTCTCATAAGACAATATGGAACGTCTGCGCCGATTTTCACACCTCTGTCCATTAACTGCTGTAAAGTAAGTTTTAAATTAAACATTTTATTTATTCCAAACATTACAGTAGCTGCATCTGTACTTCCGCCTGCCATACCTGCTGATACAGGAATGAATTTCTTCAATACGATTTTCATGCCATCTTTAATATTAAATTCATCAAATAGCATTTTAGCTGCCTTATATACGATATTATTCTCATCAGTTGGAAGATAGAATAAATTCGTCTCTATTTCGATTCTGCCTGTGTCAGTCTTAGTTATCTCTATTCCGTCGAAGATACCGACAGTCTGCATTACCATTCTCACATCGTGGTATCCATCTTCACGTTTTCTAAGTACATCTAATGCTAAATTAATCTTCCCATAAGCTTTAAGATACATTTGTTCCACAACCAAATCCTCCTTTTTCTACACGTAACACTTTGTATACATTATACTTTACGCAACTTAAAAATACAAGTTAAGTATTAATATTTTATCTCATTTTGCCGATATTATTTAAAATAGATTAAGCGTATTACGCAGAAATGAGGTTTGATATGGACGTAAATGGAATTACAGGTGTAAGTACAAATTCTGTTGCAGCTTACACAGCCGGCAGTTCTTCTGCTAAAACCACATCTACTAAGAGCAGCTCATATGGTACGGATGCCGCAGCTGTATATGAGAAATCAGACGAAGCTAAAAAGGCTTCTTCTAACTCAGCATTAATTAAGAAATTAAAGGCAGATACCGAAAGCAGACTTAGTCAGATGCAGAATCTTGTTAAGGAGATGATGCTTAAACAGGGACAGACTTATACTAATGCAGACAGTATGTGGAAATTCCTTGCAAGCGGTGATTATACCGTAGATGCACAGACTGCTAAAGATGCAAAAGATGCTATTTCTGAAGATGGCTACTGGGGTGTTAACCAGACATCACAGAGAATTTTTGATTTCGCAGTATCACTTTCAGGCGGTGACTCTGAGAAAATGGATAAGATGCTCGAAGCATTCAAAAAAGGATTCTCACAGGCTACAAAAGCATGGGGTAAAGACCTTCCTGATATTTCAAGCCAGACTTATGATGCAGTAATCAAGAAATTCGATGATTACAAGAACTCTAAGACTGATACTGAATAAGATTAGATTACAGATATACCGATATAGGATTATCTATAAGGTAATTACCTTATAAGTAAACTTTAAGGAGTGCCACATTATCTTGGCACTCCTTATTTATTTTCAAATTTTCTTAACTATTACTAGCATCTGTCCACTTTTTATTTCATCAGTTTTCAAATCATTGATTTGCCTTAAACTATCCACAGTTGTATAGAATTTCTTAGCTATACTCCACAATGTATCATCATTTTTCACGACATAACCCACAATTCCCGGAAGTTCGCTTATCATTTCCATATCGTAATCTTTTTCCTCTAAATCAATAATTACATCCTTCGTCATTTTATCAAATACTATGCAATCTAATAAGATTACGGCTTTTACTTCGATTTCATCGGTTCCTGTCATATTCGCCTGTATCTGTTCCGTCGCAGGCTTAATATTATAAATACTATCGTTATTAATATTATTCACTTCAATTTTCTGACTAAATGGAATGGTGTCTCTAAGACAGCATAATGGGTTCATATCGTCCGAACAAATATACAATATATCCGTTTCGATAACACCCTCTATCAGTAAACCATCTTCCGCAACTGATATGTCATCGATTTTAACATTGCCTATGCAACTGCATATCTGTAATATATGCGCACCGTCCATATTTCTGGTTTTGAGTTTCTCGACAACCTTGCATTTAGAAACATTTTTCATAAGAAGATTCTCATAATCTGTAGATTTCTTCTTAAGAATAACTTCTTTCTTATGCGAATAAGCATCTTTAACAATATCAAACTGCTGCTCTTCATATAGCTTAATATCAATATTTACTATTCCGTCTAACTGCAACATTCTCTGCTCGCCATCATAATCCGGTCTTGCCTCTATGTCAGCATTTGCAAGTTTTAGTTCAATATTCGGTATCATATCTTCACTACAGCCCGGTACTTCAATTATTCCGTTAAAAGGCACATTTGCATCTACCCATTGCAGCGGTCCATCATCCGCTGTATACAGCACGAAAATGTCGATTTCGCCGGAGACTCCTATCTTATCCTCCATAACCTTAACCTGCTGGCCAAACAGACTCGATGTACACCATATTATCTCATTTATATTTAATTTCCCCGTACCAAGATTGATTTCCTCCCTGATTCTAAGCAAATCTCTCTTCCTTATAGCAATCTGGGTAAGTTCAATGCTATCCTTTATATATTCGATATTATCATCATCTATATCGATAGCAAATTCTTCATCACAGATATTTTCCGCAAGTGCAATTACGGTAATTATGGCTTTCACGCTGATTTTTCTGGAATTAATCACACTTACGCTTAAATCGTCGATAACTAAATCAACGCTTATTGTATCACCCTCTTCGATTCCATCCATATTAATAACCTCGTCAAAAGGCATACTTCCCTCTAGCTTATGTATCTCGACTGACGGATTCATCGCCTTATACATCATTACGAATTTAAGTTTACCTTTGGCTAAAATCTTATTCTGTGAAACCTTAATTCCGTCTACTACGATATTTCCCGTCTCAGTAATTTTATTTCCAATGTCAGGAAGTCGGTCAGCAACATTTACATCATCATCTAACGTAATCTGACTTACGATTTTTCCTTTCATTTTATTCATGTGAATATTTTTCCTTATCAGTGACATTACACTACCTCCCTGCTAAATTTCCTTTATTTGATTTTGTTTTATACCATACACTCAGTATTTCTGTCTGCTTTAAATCTATTTAAACACAACAGATTTATCAATATAATCTAATTTTATGACAATATAAGGATAGGTTACCATCTGGCTGACCTCTTCATTCTTCGATGGTCCAAGAAATTCTGTCTTAACATATATTCCGTTCTTCGTTTCATATAATTCGCTGACACCAATGCTATATCCCCCTGTCGGCTGACTTCCGTAACCGATTATTATGTACAGACTATCATTATCAATAAATGTCGTTTTAAACATATCTTTCTTGCGTTCGTCAATGATAGTCTTTAATTCAGCAGGAATACTCTCCTCAGGCACCACCGTAAAATCAACCTCCCCTAACTTCTTTTCATCATTTGATTCTATACTGCACCCGGTCAGAACATTAGCACACATAAATATCCCAAAACATATCAGGATACCTGTAAATACTCCTTTCCATTTCTTCACTTTTACTCCTCCACGCCTTAATTATTACTTTGCAAATGCATACACATAATAATTTGCGGCCTCACTCGTATACTTATAATAATGTATGCTGTAAACTAATGGAAAATGCCTTTAATATTTCTAGTTTCCCGCTAATATTTCTCTGCATACTGTAAGTCTGTTACATTCATCCAGACTTACACACCACTTAACTAACATTATACGTCCTCTTTCTATCTCAATTGCGGTTATACATCTTGGGTGAATCAGGCTTCCCGAATTATAATAGTAACTGCCATTCTCCGGATAAGAAGGTCTGTGCGTATGCCCTGCTATAGTGGTTATCCTGTGATAATCTGCCCATTTCTCCAGTTTTTCATTCTTACGTGCCTTCTTATAATTATCTGCCGGAGGTGTGTTCGGATTATTAAACCCTACAAGCTCTAACGGCGACCAGATATTTCTCACAAGCCACCTGCCTAACCTCCAACATTTATCATTAATAAATGAACCTTGATGTCCATGTACCAGAAATATATCCCTGTCATTAACTGTATCTTCCAATACATAACTTTGTTTGACCTCAATATCTTCTAACATCGGAACAAATCTCTTCTCCCGTATGCAATAATATTTATCTAAATGCTTATCAGTGAATTTCTTATTTCTTTTGACAATATCGTGATTGCCATATATCATTTTGAGCCTGCCCTCTTTATAGAACTTAGACATCAGCCAGAAAATCTCGCCATAACGGTTAATGATATTATCATAATTCTTATTCTCCCATAATTCGTCACCGTCGCCTAATTCTATATAGGTAAACCCCTTTCTGTAATAATATCCCAGAGCTGCAAATGTTATCTGTTCATTTCCCGCAAAATTATCATTCCATCTCCCCGTTCCCCTATGACAATCACTCATAATCACTATTTTAGATGTGACATTTAATTTCATTCGTTCAGACTCCTTGTAAATGCGGTTCATCTTCCTGTCATAACTTCCATTTGGTCTAAAATTATTTGTACTCATATACTTCTCCATAAAACAACTATATTTCGCATATAGACTTATTTATAATCTGACTATATTTTTATTGATATCCGACACATAATTTTATTAATTATATCTCCGTTAATATGGCAAATCTTTCATAATTAACCGTTGATTTTCTTCCATATTCCAAGTGTCTGTACGCATATTCCATATAAATGTGGCGCTCTATACTTAATGTAACCTATTTTATCTAATGTGTATTTGTATCTTCTGGTATATCGTCTGAATATCTTACAATTCTTCTTATTAATCTTCATTTTGAATCTGCTTCTTATACTCTTCTTAGAATCAGGCTGTCTGGTAAATGGTTTCTCAAATCTTATTCTTACGGTATTTCTAAACACCGACATATTTCTCCTGTTATAGCCTAATTCACGAAGTGCATTAATAAATTGTATACACATCTGACTGTCCGGAAATACTATCTCTGCAATCATTGTAAGCTCACCGGGTTTAGAATACTCTCCAAGCATAAAACCTGTAAGCCACCAATGGGTATCGTGTCGCCTTATCAGAACATCTCTGTTCTTAATAAGAATAAAACTCATAAATAATTCTTCATCTTCCCTCGCACTGTCATAATGTCTGCCGTCCTTTGACGTATACACACCTATCTCTGCACCTGTCGTAATTCCATACTGACCTTTCCAGAATTCTATAAGCCATTTCTTTCCACCATAATCGAATTTCACAGGCTCACTGTCAATTATCATTCCAAATGATGCCGCCATCTCGTCATACAGATTTCTGTAGCCGAATTTCCTCTGCCACGCATTATGCTTCGATATAAATATTTCCTGTTCCGGTTCGAATTCAAAACCCGAACCCGCAATCTCCTTGTTAATCCTCTCCACCTGCGACATAGAATTATATTCAGGATAAAACTTTCTTCCTCTGCGAATATATACAAACCGCCTTATTATCAGGACAAACAATACGATACTTATTACACTTAAAAGCAGAATATATGGCATTTCCTTTAAGAACAACTCCAATAAAAAAACTCCCCTCTTAACATATTTTATAGCGAATATCTATAGCAATTATGAATGTACTTCTACAGTGCATATCACTAAATAATAAGCTTATTACATTATGATATTACACTGTGAAAGCAGCTTCATAATTAACTATACTTTCTATAATATATGTTATGAAAGAAGTCCTACTTTTGAGACTAATATATTCTATTTTATATAATACAAAGTGAATATAGATTTATAACCCGGTTGCACATACAATATGAGATAAATCGTCTGAGCGGTAAATCAGCATATATAAATATTGAAAATCGTGTTTCAAATTGCTAATTTGTCGGTGTTGTATTTTTGCTCTTATGATTATTTGTATTCATTCAACATTCAGACAATTAAACAGAGATATCCGTCTTTGACACACACTCGATTTATGACGAACCGTGTGGGAGTTAATGCCGTCATTAACAGAAGAGCGGTACAGTAAATCACCGTTCAAGCGAAGCGCGTTTGATTTACTGTACCGTAATAGACTTTGTTAAGGGCGGCATTTTACTCCCACTAGGTTAAGGAATATGAGAGCGTGTGTCATAGACGGACATCTCTGCCTAATTGTCTGTCTGGTGAATGTACACAAAATTTGAGCAAAAATAACAACACCTGACAAATTTACGCAATTCTTACAATAATTTTCAATATTTATATATGCTAAATTTACCTGAGCAGACGACTGTAAAATATATTTGTATGTGCAACCGGGTTATATAATCTAAATCTCAACTGTATTATTTAAAATAGAATCTATTAGTCTTATTGGATTGTACAATATGAGCTTGAAATATACCCTATTGTATTTGCATCAAGATATATAGCAATCCAGTTTGAATTACATTTATCAGGTGCAATTGTATATGTAGCTCCTGCTTTCGCTGTACCTACCACATTCGCACCGACATCTGCGCTGAGTCTGACATTACAGCTGCTATTAATAACTGCTATTGTACCGTTAACTGTGCTTCCTGCTGTCTGCTGTGGAGTCGTAGTCTCCTGATTAGCTGATGACTCTCCAGTAGTCGTAGCATCTGATGGTTTATTATATATGTGTGGCTGTGTTTCTGTCGATACCTGTGACTCTATAACTTTTGTCGAAGTCTCTACTGTAACTGATGTTTCTTCCGTAGTATTTTCAGCATCTATGTTATAATCTGATGTAGTTTCATTATCTGCAGGAGTCTCATCTTTCTTTATCTCCTGACTTGTTGAACTTTCAGCTTTAGTTTTGTTATTAGTATTTGTTTTATCATTATCTGTGAATAATACAATGCATAAAGTAAGACATATTGTCAGATTGACTACTAATGCCATTAATATAAAACTCTTTTTACTCATATTAACCTCATTTCTGAGCGACCTATCGCGAAGTGGCGACGAAAATCACTGATTTTTGTCTGCCATAAGCGCAATTTGATTTCGCTCTGCGAACAAATTGCTGTGTGAAAAATCAAATTATCATTTTGATTTTTCACACTAACCTCATTTCATTTAATCTTCATCATCATGATATTCTATTTCTTCTCCACGTTTATAGACTCTCATATTGCCTACTGATTCGTGGAAGTCTGAAATATCTGCATCTTCTAAATACAAATCGTCATTATATACGTCATCTTTTGACTTTGAATTTTTTCTGCCTGCTGCCATATCCGGTGTCAGTCTCGAAATGTATTTTACACGTTTACTTGAACCACTTTTTCTTGGATTACGCAGGCTTGGATTACTCAAATCAAGGATTCTGTCTGCATCTTCTAAAATCAGCACACCAAAGCCTATTAATACACAAAGCGCAGCAAATGTAAGTGATAGCATCGCATATTTGTAGTCCTCATTTTTTATCATAATCCCTGTCGCTGTAAATGAAACTATAATTAACAGCATTGACACAACATCTTTAACTGTTATTCTTGAATTCATTGATAATCGTTTCCTTTCATTTTATACTGTATTACGGGTATACACTATACCTGTGAAATCAACTGATACAATAACTAACTCAAAACATTTCATATGTATTAATGCCACCTTTTTAAGGTGGCATTATAATTTACAAGGGTGGCATTAAGCACCTTTTACATTGTCAAATTCTATAGTTTCGTATATTTCCATTACCTCATCTTCTAAATCATCAAAATCATCTTCATCAGAGGCAAATGTAAATACATATGCATTATCTCCTATTACAGTAAAATACTGAAGAATAACGCAATTAATACCAGACTCCTCACATGAAACTTTACAGAAATATCCTTTTGCACCATCTATTGTTTTCTTATAGATATCGTCAACATTGTAGTCTAACTCTGCATACTGATCCATTGATAAATCTTTATAAGACTCTAAGTCTAAGTCATATCCTGTTAAATCCTGTACAACAACATTTATATTTTCTGCAAAATCATCATTCTGACTTGTACCATCATATGCAAATGCTATATCTACTGCTGATGAACCCTTTGTCTTAGACCAGTCAGAACTTAATTTAATGGAATATCCATCTCCTGAATATGATTTCCATGATGATGTGTTAGATGATGAATTATTTTTCTTTGAAGAATTGTCCTTTGAAGAACTATCTTTTGAAGAATTATTCTTTGAAGAGTTGTTCTTAGAACTATTCTTCTTAGTTGTTTCTTCCTCGTCATCATCACTATAGTAATCATCATCTGAATCGTCGTCTGAGTCATCATCTGTTATATCAAATAATTTATCCTTTGATGAATCTTTATCTGACTTCTTGTCCTGTGTCTTACTATTATCACTTGTTCCTACTTTAACACTTCTGCCACAACCTGCCATCAAAAACATTACCATTGATAACACTAACATTGTCGCAAGTAATTTCATACTTTTTCTCATATCTCTCTCCAACCTTTCGCCTTCTTAATGCATATGGTCGTCATCGTCATCATCATCTATATCTGCTGACATATATTCACGACCTGAAACTCTCTTCTTAGTTCTCTCTTTCTCAACTAAATCCGAAAGTTTATTTCGTACTGTATCGGCATTTTTTACTTTTTCAATATAGAATATCGGAGTTGATTTATCAGCAGAGTTAACTTTAATACTGCCTAAACCGAATATTCTCTGGCTTAGTGGTTTCTCAAGAGTATTATCCATAATTCTGTACAATCTGACTTCTTCCTCTTTCTTATTAAGAAAACCTGTACAGATAATTAGCTTGTCCTCATATAACTTGTACTTTGTAAATGTCCATGGTAATCCGAAAATTATTCTTTTTCTATCCTGCCATACTATCTTCTCTGCCATTTTCATATCCTCCTTTATCACATTGTTTATTATTTTAACATTTCATTTATCATATCTACTACTTCTTTACCAAGTTCATCAGATAACTTGTTAGCATCTTCAAGAGATGTTCCTTTAACACCATAGTAGAATTTAACCTTTGGTTCTGTTCCTGATGGTCTTACACAAAGCCATGCATTATCCTCTAAATCATAATATAATACATTTGACGATGGAAGTCCTGTAGGTTTTACCTCACCTGTAACCATATCTTTAATTGTATCTTTCTTATAATCTCTTGCTGATAATACTTTGTATTTACCAAATTTCTCAGGTGTATTATTTCTAAGAGTATCAAGAATCTCCTGAATCTTTGCAAGTCCCTCGATTCCCTTTAATGTGATTGACTGTATGCCGTCTTTATAATAGCCGTATTTCTCATACATTGCTATCATTGCATCCCATAAAGTCATATTCTTTGTCTTGTAATATGCTGCTGCTTCACAAAGTGCCATTGTAGCTACAATTGCATCTTTATCTCTTGCATGAGTACCGATTAAGCAGCCATAACTTTCTTCGAATCCAAATAAGTATTCACCTTTACCACTCTGTTCGAAGCCTAAAATCTGCTGTCCGATATATTTGAATCCTGTTAATACTTCGATTAACTTAACACCATAATATTTAGCAATTGCATCTGCCATATTAGTTGTAACAATTGTCTTAATTAATGCACCATCTTCTGGAAGTCCATTTAATTCCTTAATCTGGCTTATCTCATAATCTGCTAAAAGACAACCTGACATATTACCTGTAAGTGTAATATATTCACCTGATTTATCATCTTTAACATATACACCTAATCTATCTGCATCAGGGTCAGTTGCAAGAACAAGGTCTGCATCTTTCTCTTTAGCAAGTTTTAAAGCAAGTTCAAATGCTTCTGCCGCTTCTGGATTAGGATAGCTTACTGTTGGAAATTCGCCATCAGGAAGTTCCTGTTCAGGAACAACATATACATTTTCAAATCCTAATTCTTTAAGAATTCTTCTTGCAGGAATGTTACCTGTTCCATGAAGTGGTGTGTATACAATCTTTAAATCTTTCTGAACTGCATCTATGCAATCCTGATGTTTAACCTGTTTCTTAAGTGCTGCAATATATTTATCATCAATATCTGCACCAATAACATTGTATAAGCCTGCTTTAACAGCTTCGTCTTTATCCATTGTCTTAAGTGTAGCAAAATCTGTAACAGCCTTAACCTCTGCCATAATTCCTGTGTCATGTGGAGGTGTAATCTGTGCGCCATCTTCCCAATATACTTTATATCCATTATATTCTGGTGGATTATGGCTGGCAGTTACATTAATACCTGCTATACATTTTAATTCTCTTACTGCAAATGATAACTCAGGAGTTGGACGAAGGCTTTCAAAAACATATGCCTTAATTCCGTTTGCATTTAAACATAATGCTGCCACATCTGCAAATTCAGGAGACATTCTTCTTGAATCATAAGCAATTGCAACGCCTTTATCTGCACCGCCGACTTTTAAAATGTAATTAGCAAGTCCCTGTGTAGCTTTACGAACTGTGTATACATTCATTCTGTTAACACCGGCACCGATTATTCCTCTAAGTCCTGCAGTACCAAATTCTAATTCCTGGTAAAATCTTTCTTTAATCTCATTTTCATCATCACTGATGGCTCTTAATTCTGCCTTTGTCTCATCATCAAAACAAGGGTTGCTAAGCCATTCTTCATAAAGTTCTTTGTAATTCATCTTTTACCTCCTGTAATGCATCAATATAAATAATCGCCAAATAGCGAACCTATCGGTTTAAAATAATTAATATATTTAATCGCCAAACAGCGAATTTATCAATTTAAAATAATCAATATATTTAATCGCCAAATAGCGAACCTATCAGTTTTGAATAATCAATCGTCTGATATGTAGTTGTCTGTGTTGTGTTGTTAGCTGACTTCTTAGAAGATGTCGTCTGCTTCTGATTTGATTTACTATTCGTATTATTTGCAGACGATGTATTTTTAGAAGTCTGGCTCTCACTTTCATCTGTACTGTCTTTCTCCGACTTCGTATCAGCCGCAGATGTCTCAGTAGATTGTGATAAGGAAATATTATATTCCTTAAAAATGTCCTGAACGTTTATTATCTGACTGTATGTATCATAGCCCTCAGCCGATATCACTATCTTATGTGTACCATATGCCACATCAATTATATCCGAATAGTCCTTGACTACTCCGTCTATCGTAAGTTTTGCACCTGTCGGTGCTATCTTAAATGATAATGTACCAAGCCTTACGGCATCTGATTGAAATTCTATAAGATTAACTCTGATTTCTTCATTGCTTTCTACTGAAATATCTTTAGAACCAGAGGTCTTATCCTTAGTTACTGTTAATGTATAATCTCCAACGGGTACCGGAATAACCATATTCTCTGTGATAAGTTGTACTATCTTCGAACCTATCTCAACAAAGCCACCCTCAAAGAAAGTTGTGCTGTCAAGTCTGACATAACCATGTCCTGTGGTAACTATTATCGAATCAAGTTGCTTATCCTTACCCTTTAGTGTAACCACATCAATACTTTCTAATTTGTCAAGTGTTGTCTCACTGTCCTCATCAATTATAACTGTGTTGTCAGTATAACTGTATACAGAACTTCCGACAGTAAGTAACTTCTTCTCTGTATCGATTTTAAAATCTGTCACGCCCTGATATTCCCAGTCACTATCTGATACTTTTATCTTAGATAATTTCCTGTCAGCAGCAAATTCAACATCTACTACCTCTCCAATCTTTAACTGATTTACGGAAATCGCCTCATCATACCGGTTAGACACTTCTGTTCCTCCGGTATAACTATATGTTATCTTAGAATCTGTACCAGTCTGTTGTAGAATCATAGTAAGTTTATCCTTATCTACATCAATGACAACTGCCTGAAGTGATTTATCCGATTTAGAATCTTCACTTTCATCTGTCTTAGTAGTAGGCATAACCGGAATATCCACACCATTAGAGATAGTAGCTTTTTTACCACCTTTATCTCCTGTTGCAATCATAATTATAACTACAACAAAAAGCGCTCCCAGAAAAACCATAATATATTTGAATGTTTTTTCCTTGATGTTCATCAGTTATCTCCTTAGTTATCAACTTACATAATCCTAGTTATTATATAATATTCGTTTAATAAAGTCAAAAAAAACACTCATATTATTTCAAATTTAATAAACTGTTAATAAAATCTCTTCTTCTATCCTGCTGTTCTATGACAGATTTAAGCTTTATTACGTCCTTATCAGGTATCCATGCCTTATTATTATTGTTGTAATGGTTAAGAATCTTCCAGTATTTCTCAGGATATTTAAACTTAAGAATAAGATACTTAAGCTCTTCGGCAGTTATCTCCCTGTTTCTCCTGTATTCATTCAGAAGTTTCATTCCTAAATCTCTGTTCCATCCATGCTTCTCCATTACTTTTCGCATAAAATCATACAAATCCCTTATCTGTATACCACATTTACAATGCTCGAAATTGGTAACCATAAGTCTGTTTCCCGTAACTACAATATTATGATAGTTATAGGCTCCATGAATTATTCTGCCTAATCTCATGCTATCATCGATAAATTCATGTATTCTCTCATTATGCATCTGATTCTCAACCTCGATACCGTCTTGATAAAATTTATCAAAACTTGATAAAATCAATAATTCGAACTCATTCTTTCTTCGTTTATCCCTTATAAATGTTCTGGTCCTCTTCATTTCTTTGTTATGCTTATCAAATTCTGACTTCAACTGTCTGTACGATTCCTGAATATTAAAACATTCATTCAGATATTTCATATCATAAGCCATTTCATTCATAAGCAAATGCAGTTTACCAAGAACACCTGCTGCTTTTATTAAAAGCATGGTGTCTTTCTGTTCTAAATCTTTAGAGGCACACCATTTATGCATTACATATTTTCTGCCATCATCACTTTCATTAATAAGATTACCATCTGAATCCCTGACGATTTGTTCTACCTTTATCGATTCATTTTCACTTAATCTGTTTAATAAATCTTCTTCGAATTCTAAATGTTTCTTTGTCCCTTTGAATTCACGAAGCAGATAATATCCCTTATCGGTATCTAATAACGTAGCCCCTTTAGCTCTGCCTGTCTTATTAACTATAAAATCATATCTGCATATGATTCCATTCCCCTTTTCACTCACACACAATCCTCCATTCCTAATACAGCCTCATACGCTATCTTATGAAACAGATTTCTTAAATATGTTAATAAGTGTTTCTTTATCATTTAATTCGTTATCCTCAAGCACTTTGTATAAAAGCATTTCTAAGCCTGCGCCCACCTCTGCGCCTCTGCTTGCTCCTAACTCCATTAAATCTCTTCCATTTACAGCTAATCCCCTTAATGAAACGCAATCTCCTTTATCATAGATATCCTCTCGTTCAGCCTGAATCTCACTGATTCTCTCACTATTTTCATTATCATATATTCTTCTGAATTCTAAATACATAGGATATATTTCTTCACCAATTTCATATATATCTCGTCTTATTTCACCACGATTTGACGGAATTTCTCTCTTCATAGCTGTTACGAGTGCCGAAACATTATTTACGGTTTTATTGTCGAATTTAAAACCTCTTAATATTTTTCGACATTCCTCCCTGTCTGTGTGTATCAGCACAGTAGCCCATCTGTAATAATGATTTGGCGGCATTTCACATAATTTACCAATAATATTATCAAGTTCGCCCATTTTCGCAAGCCTGTCTATCTCTTTAAATATAACATTTGTTATGCCTGTCTCGTAAGCGATTTTAAGTTTCTCAGGATGATTTGATATGAGTAATTTCTCTAGTTCTGCCTGTATTCTTTCTTTACTGATTTTATTAAGATTCTCTGCCAATGTTACAATTGCATTTTTCGTCTCTTCTTCTATATCAAAGTTAAGTGCTGCGGCAAATCTGACAGCTCTTAATATTCTAAGTGCATCTTCATTAAATCTGTCAATCGGATTACCTACGCATCTAATAAGACCTCTTTCTAAATCTCCCACTCCGTCGAACTCATCTACGATTCCCTGACGGTCATTATATGCCATTGCATTTATGGTAAAATCTCTTCTCTTCAAATCTTCTATAAGATTTCCTGTAAATTCGACACTCTTAGGATGTCTGCCATCTTCATATTCGCCATCTATTCTATATGTCGTGACCTCATAGCCGACACGCTCTATCATTACTGTCACCGTTCCATGAGCTATTCCTGTATCAATTGTCTTATGAAATAATCTCTTCACATCACCCGGCATCGCTGATGTTGTTATATCCCAGTCGTTAGGTTCTCTCCCGATAATAGCATCTCTTACACAGCCCCCGACCGCAAATGCTTCATAACCATTATCTTCTAAAATTTTAATTATTATCTTTACACTTTTTGGTACATTTATCTTAGTCAAATTATTCTCGCCTTTCTTACTAATTTACAATAATGTGTATAAACTTTAGTTTATAAGTTACTTGCGTACATTAGTTTATATGGTACTTTCATACATTAGTTTATATATTACTTGTATATAATCGTATGATGAAACACATTGTTATGATTAAACTGATTATTATTTTATATGATATATGGATTATTTTACTAATAATAGGTAGATTTTTCAATGCAAAGATTTTGATACTATATTTCATATAATTATTACACAACATACTATAAAAATTATTCTTCTAATAACCTGATAGCTTCTACCAGATATCCATATGCCTCAAGTTTCTGTTTTCTTATACCTGATAATCCTTTATATTTTTTATTATAAATTTTCTGTTCTATGTACTCTTCAGGATGTTCTATTTCTATATATCTACATTCTTTCAATAGACAAGCGGCTAAATACATTACTTTACAAGCCTGATGTGCCGCTGTCTCACCATTATAATTCAAAAACAGAATATGGCTGCCTACAGCCTTAATCCCTCTCAGATACTCTGTATAGTCCTTCTTATATATTGTTCCACGACTAATAATGCTCAAACAAGCATCTAATGTATCCTGCAATACTTCTTCTCTACCTATTTCCAATCCTCTGTAATCTAATTCTTCCAACACCACTTTATCATATGTTTTTCTAACAATATCTTGATTTTCCATAACATCAATTAATGTAGTAACATCAAATAATTGTTTTACTATTTCCATCGACTTACCCACACCTAATGGAATTCCTGTTGTATGTGGTGCAAATGCTGTAAGTTTATCTCCAAGAATACATTCTATACTAGGAACTGTAACCATTGTTTTTGTACCGTTTGCTATCAAAAACTCATTCTTTATCTCTTTCTCTATTGTTTCTATATAGGGACTTTCCGAAAACAGAATATCCAAAAGTATATAAAATTCTTTCTCTTGTAAAGGCGATTGGTAAATAAATTTAAAATGACGTTTTTCTATAGAATTACGTCCTACTCTGATTTGCTCCTCACAGGCTATAAACGGAAAAATTGTTCCTGCTTTTCTAATATACTCATCCACATCTGTTTCCGGTGTAACAATAATATCAATATCAGTTGACAATCTCATAGGATGCTCTAATAGAAGCATCAGACAAGTTCCACCTTTAAATACAAATGGTAAGCCTGATACTTTTAGTGCCTCTAATAGTCCAAACGCATATAGTACTCTTTCTAATAATGCCGGATCTTTCTTATATTTTTCCTGTAATTCTCTCATATACTCTAACTCATAGTTTCTCTTATCAATCATTCATATCCTCCGTTACTAACTGTATATTAGTTTCTTTTTCTATAAAGTTCTTAATTTCTTTTTCCAGATTTCTTCTTCTGGCATACCGAAACAACTTCTTCTCATCAATATAATACTTTCGAAAAGCTTCTTCATAAATTCCCGGATACTCTGCTCTTTCTACTAACTGTCCCGTAAGTTTATTGCTAAACAAATCTACTAATAACTTTTCTAAGCTGCATCCTTGTACATCTGACTTTGTTTTTGGCACTTCCGATAACAAACTCTGTATAACAACCATATTTTCTTCAAAATAATTATAGAACATATCCTCTTTAGGACAAAGTAGTATTCTTGAATAGTATTGTTTCAACCTGTTAAATATACTTTCCTCTAAATGATGTTCAACTTCAATAAAAAAAACATTTTTCCCTATCTGGTGATTAACAAATTCATTTAACTGTACAAATTCCCAAACCTGAAAATCTACTAATGGATAATCATTTTTTATAATTTCCACTATACCTTTCATTTTCTTAGAATATCCATACACATAATCTCTTTTATTAATGTCATTATCTCTTACATAGAATACATTCTGACCTATTTTATGCAAGATATCCGCCTCCTGTAACTTTGCAAGCTGCCAAAAAATAGTTCTATCACTTATTTTAGGATTTATCTGGCGGATAATCTCTTCATATTCTCTTCTACTTATTACTGAACCTGGAATTAATTTATCAATTACATTTTCAATCTTCATAATTACACACCTCCTTTCATTGCATTTTTGGCATTTTTATGTATTTTTGCCAAAACTGTAATTTCATTATAAGGTGCTGATAATGTATTGTCAATTATAATCATTATTTATTATAAAAATAATTCTCTTGTTTCATCAATGTATCTATAAGCACATAAGCAATTGGTCCCGTCACAATTCCAACTATACCAAATAGTTTATATCCTACATACATTGATATCAGGCTCATTATAGGCGAAATTCCAATCTGGTCACCCATAAGCTTCGGCTCTGCAAATTCCCTTACCAGATAACAAATCACAAAAACTACAAATGTCACTCCAGCCTTAAAATAATTACCCCGAATAATGTAAATGATTACAAACGGAATTAATAAGATACCAACTCCAATTATTGGTAAAGCATCTAAAACGCCCACAAGTATCGCTAAGAATAATGCATAGTTGTTCTTCATAATCATAAAACCAATAAAGCATATTACTGACGTTATAAGCATTATTACAAGCTGTGTTTTAATATAAGCAATACATACCTTACCAACACTGCCTGAAATCCGTTTTAAATCTGTTATAAGGCGGTTGCTTTCCATATTTGATTCATCAAATTTTTTATCGGTATTGTTCGACTCAGCATTTTGTGACTCAACATTTCGTGATTCGTTATTTTGTGACTCATTATATTCATTTTTATGATTCCTTGTCTTTAGAAAATTTCTTTTTCTATTTGCTTTTTTATCCTCATTCATTAACATAAAATACGAAGTAACTATGGCTGTCAGAACAATAACAAACCATTCCCCAAACATTACCACCGTACTTAATGATTTATTCATTATTGCATATCTGACATCGTGTGACTTGCCCATATCCGTAATTCCATCAATTCCTTTATTTATAACATCCTCGATTTTATCTTTATCAATCCCCGAATATTTCTCTGCCATACAACAGGTTTTATCCATTACTATATCCATTTTTCTCTCGTATTTATCATAATTAGTAACCAGATTCTTAATCTGCCCCGTAGTCTTAATAACTATAATTGCAAGACCTATTCCGATGATGCTTACCACAATTGTAAGCAAAATTATTATTGCAGCCCGTCTGTTAATTCTAAATCTTTCATTAACATATTTAACCATCGGTCTTATGAAATGCGTAAGTAAATATGCTAATAAAAATGGAAAAAAAAGAGGCAACAGATACTTAAATGAAAAGTATGCTATTGCCGTAACCAATACTAATTTCAAATAATATTTTCCCTTATCAGATACCTCCATCTTCTCACTACCTCCATTATACTACTGTTAGTAGGTTGTACGGATTAGTGCATTTTATTCTCATAATCCTGAAGTTCGTGAAAAATATCCTTAACAAGATATTTTTACACCTTAAATCTGTAGCCTACGCCCCATATAGTCTCAATATACTGTGGTTTCGCAGTAGAGAATTCTATCTTCTCTCTTATCTTTTTGATATGGACTGTTACTGTTGCAATTTCACCTACAGAGTCCATATCCCAAATCTTTTTAAATAATTCTTCTTTCGAAAATACACGATTTGGGTTCTGCGCAAGAAATGTAAGCAGGTCAAATTCCTTAGTTGTAAATATCTTCTCTTCTCCGTTCAAATATACTCTTCTTGCTGTCTTATCAATCTTAAGACCACGAATTTCTATAATCTCATTTTCCTGAACGCCTGAGCCGATTAATCTTTCATATCTTGCTAAATGTGCCTTTACCCTGGCAACCATTTCGCTTGGGCTAAATGGTTTCGTTATATAATCATCTGCGCCTAATCCTAATCCTCTGATTTTATCAATGTCGTCTTTCTTAGCAGATACCATAAGAATTGGTGTATTCTTCTTCTCTCTTACCTGCTTACATATTTCAAATCCATCAACTTCAGGCAACATAAGGTCAAGTAAAATCAAGTCAAAATCTTTCTCTAACGCAACTTTAAGTCCTGTATCTCCTGAATTTTCAATCTGTACTTCAAAACCACTTAACTCTAAATAATCCTTTTCTAATTCTGCAATGCTTTCTTCATCTTCAATTATAAGTATCTTACTGCTCATTTGTTTCTACCTCCGGTTCTACATATTTTCTTATTATAAAATGCATTATTGTTCCTGTGTCAATCTTACTGGTTGCCCAGATTTTACCGCCATGAACTTCGATAATCTTCTTAACTATCGCAAGACCAATACCGCTTCCTCCCTGATTAGAATTTCTTGAAGCATCAGTTCTGTAAAATCTGTCAAATATATACGGCAAATCTTTAGTTGCAATTCCTTTACCATTGTCTTCGATTTCAACGTGTATAAAATCATTGTCATCATTAATTCTGATATTTAAAGCACCTTTTTTATTACCTATATATTTTACCGAATTACTGATAATATTATTAATAACTCGCTTCAACTGTTCTGGATCGGCAATTATTACCGTATCTTTATCAACATAATTAAAATAATTAAGTGTAATATTTTTCGCCTCAAGCTCTATTGATATCTCCTCTGCACAGTCAGAAAAATACTCATCTACATTTACCTTTTTGAAATTATAAGGTATTCTGTTCGTATCAATCTTAGAATACATCGTCAGCTCACCAATAAGCCTGTCCATATCATTAGCTTTATTATAAATAGTTTTAATATATTTGTCCATTTTCTCAGGAGTATCCGCTACTCCGTCCATAATTCCCTCGACATAACCTTTTATGGCTGTTATCGGTGTCTTTAAATCATGTGAAATATTGCTTATTAATTCCTTGCTTTCTTCATCATCTCTTATCTTATCTTCTGCCGATTCCTTGAGACGTTTTCTCATATTCTCAAAGTCCTCGCACAATGAACCAAATTCATCTTTACTTTCGGACTCTAATGTAAAGTCTAAGTCACCCTCAGCAATCTTCTTCGTTGCCTCACCTAATTTATTAAGCGGTGTCATAACACTTCGGTTAATCCACAATGCAAGCAGGATTCCCGTCAATATTATAATTATAAATATTGCCACAAATACTTCAATAATCATTAATTTAACCTGTGGCATTATCCTGTTAAGCCCTGTCACAATGTAAGCACTTCCGTTTGTACCATCACTAAATGAAAATGCTAACTGTTTAACAAGATATTTATAATCTCCATAGATAAATGACGTGCCGACATATGTTGCATTGCCCTCAAGACTTCCTCTGTAATCAGGTAATTGTTCAATTAAGTCCTCATCACTGTCCGGCTGACCATTGAATATAACATTTCCTTGCTTCTTCACTATTAAAAATGAATATTTCTCACTAAGTTCAGTATTAAGCTTTCTTAAATATACTTCATCGGCGATTTCATCTTTATCATCATGAATTTTAGCGACAATATTTTCATATACGTCCTGTGTAAATTTACTATACAACCTTGTAGGATTAATAAGACTCTCAAATTCTACATTATCAATATTATATTTATTCTCGATACTCCTTATCTGAAAGCTGCTTATGCAAAAAATTACTCCTATCATAAATAAAATAGGAATAATCGTAATCACCACAAAAGATAGTTTTATTTTACTCTTTAACTTCATACTATCTGATTCCACCTTAATTCTTTATCACATTTCTATTATTTACTACTAAATATTGTATCATAGAATTAGTATGCTTACTAATAAACAATTGTGCATATTTATTAATTTTTTATAAAAAGAAGCATTTTATATACAGATTAAACTATCAAAAGTGCTGGTTACACTAACCACACATATATCTGTCTATTATTTTTCAAAAGACTTTTATAACCCTAATTCTATACATTATAAAACAGCTATCTGCCTTGTACACGTTCATATTATTCATTCTAAATACTGACTAATACGAACAGTTCTAAGCAAATAGCTGTCTGTATATTTATATTTTTAATTAAAATATTCTCTAAATTTTAATTAATATCATTCTAAATACCACTTTAATATCCTGAGATATTTATATAAAAGTTTTATTTCATTATAAATATTTCTTAAGTGTATCTACTCTGTCTAATTTCTCCCATGGTAAATCAAGGTCGTTTCTGCCAAAATGTCCATAAGCTGCTGTCTGTTTGTAAATTGGACGTCTTAAGTCTAACATCTTGATTATTCCTGCTGGACGTAAATCAAAGTTCTCTCTGATTATCTCAACTAATTTCTCATCTGATATTTTACCTGTTCCATATGTGTCTACCATTATAGATGTTGGCTGTGCTACACCGATTGCATATGAAAGCTGTATTTCGCATTTATCAGCAAGTCCTGCTGCAACAATATTTTTAGCAACATATCTTGCTGCGTATGCTGCTGAACGGTCAACCTTTGTGCAGTCTTTACCAGAAAATGCACCGCCGCCATGACGTGCGTATCCACCATAAGTATCAACGATAATCTTACGACCTGTTAATCCACTGTCTCCGTTTGGTCCACCGATAACGAATCTTCCTGTTGGGTTAATGAAGAATTTTGTTCTCTCGTCAACTAATTCTTTAGGAAGAACCGGATCAAATACATATTTCTTGATATCTTCATGTATCTGTTCCTGTGTTACTTCTGCATCATGCTGTGTTGAGAGTACAACTGCATTTAAGTGAATTGGCTTGCCATTTTCATCATATTCTACTGTAACCTGTGTTTTTCCATCAGGACGAAGATAGCTTAATGTTCCATTCTTACGAACTTCTGTAAGTTTAAGTGCTAATTTATGTGCAAGTGCAATAGGATATGGCATATATTCTTCTGTTTCATTTGAAGCATATCCGAACATCATACCCTGGTCTCCTGCACCAATTGCTTCTATTTCTTCATCTGACATTGTATTTTCTTTAGCTTCAAGTGCTTTATTTACACCCATAGCAATATCTGTTGACTGCTCGTCAAGTGCAACCATAACTCCACAAGTATGTCCATCAAAACCTTTTGCTGAATCGTCATATCCGATTTCGCATACTGTATCTCTTACGATTTTCTGTATATTTATGTTTGCCTTTGAAGTAATTTCACCCATAACAAGTATTAAACCTGTTGTTGTACATGTTTCACATGCCACACGACTCATTGGATCCTGCTCTAATAATGCATCTAAGATTGCATCTGATATCTGGTCACAAATTTTGTCAGGATGACCTTCTGTTACTGATTCTGATGTGAATAATAATTTTTCCATTTGTTTATCCTTTCTTTTTCTTGTTTACAACTAACTACAAGCAAGCTTTAAGCCGTTCACCTCGTAACTTTCGTTACTCGCTCACGGGCCCTCGCCCTTGCTTCGCTTTAAGCCGTTCACCTCGTAACTTCCGTTACTCGCTCACGGGCTTGCGCTAGCTTCACTTTAAGCCGTTCACCTCGTAACTTTCGTTACTCGCTCACGGACCCTCGCCCTTGCTTCGCTTTA
>OMVQ01000070.1 GCA_900314555.1 uncultured Eubacteriales bacterium
CCATGAATATAACCTCCATATATGTTATATGAAGATTGTATCATAAAACGAATGCATAGTCGAGTTAATTAAAAACTTTTATACTAGCTGACAGAATGAGTGTAAATATGGAGCTTCCTACTGCAGAGGGCTTAAGAAATCTTGCACCTAATAAGCATAGAAATAATATATTAAAACCGATGCACCAGATTAAGAATGGAATTATACAGAATAAGAATGAAATGATGTTATATAAGAAAGCACCTAAGTTCGTTCCGGCGGGACAGTCAACCCAGATGATAGTCGGTGCTACACCTGAAAGTGACTATCAGATTATAACCATAGCAGAAGCACTGTATAATAAATATGATTTGAAACGAGTGTTCTATTCAGCATTTGTCAATGTCAACAACGATAAGAATCTGCCTGCACTTACAAGCGGTCCGCCGCTATTACGTGAACACCGACTCTATCAGGCAGACTTTCTTCTAAGATTCTATGGTTTTAAATCAAATGAACTGCTTAGTGAAGAACGTCCAAATTTCAACGTATTATTAGATCCTAAGTGTAACTGGGCTATAAGACATTTAGAGCTGTTTCCTATTGAGATAAATAAGGCTGATTATAATACTTTATTAAGAATACCGGGTGTCGGAGTTAAAAGTGCAAAGAGAATAGTATATGCCAGACGAAGTGGTAATCTGTCATTTGAAGATTTGAAGAAAATCGGAGTGGTATTAAAAAGAGCATTATACTTCATTACATGTAATGGAAAGATGATGTATAACACTAAAATTGATGAAGATTATATAGTAAGAAATATAATTGATCCTAAAGACAGGTATCCATTTTCTGTGGATAATGTAACTTATAAACAATTGTCATTATTTGATGATACGAATGACTAATATTGCCTGCAAAATGGAGATTAGTGTGAAAAATACAGATTGATATCTGATTTTTCACACGGCTATTTGTGCCACAGGCACCACAAATAGCATATATCGCAGAGCCAAATCTGATATTTGGCTCGCGATTCCTCCGGCACAATGTGCCTGCGGAATGGAGATTAGTATGAGAAAAACAGTATTATATTGTGAAGATTCAATAGAGGGGATATTTACGGCAATATATACAGCATATGAATGTAAATATAATCATAATGATACTATTATCAGAACTTGTGCTGATGATAATCTTGAATTGTTTACCGAATATATAAATATTACTTCTGATGATATAAAAGCATTAAAAGTTGCAAGGACTCTTATACGTGAATTTGGTGAACATTGCTATATCATAATATGTCAGTGTATTGCAAGCTGGAACAATAATAAAGCAGACAATGTATATCATATGATTGTAAAAGGGTTATTAATGAAGAATAAACGAAATCTTATAAATGATTTATCAGATAATTATGTGAATAATGTATTTAAAATGGCGCGAGAGGTCAACAATGAAATTTTACATCTTAAAGGCTTTCTAAGATTTCAAGAACTAAATGGAGACATTCTCTTTTCTAAAATTGGTCCGAAGAACAATATTTTAACCTTTATTGCACCGCATTTTGCTGACCGTTTACCAAATGAGAATTTTATCATATATGATGAAATCAGAAACTTATGTGTAGTCCACCCTGAATATAAAGAATGGATTATAGTCTCAGGTGATTTTCTGTCAGATAAGGAACTTGAAATATCTTCATACGAAGAATTATATAGTAATCTGTATAAGAAATTCTGTCAAAGTATTGCAATAAAGGAGAGAACTAATATTAAACTCCAGTCTCAGATGCTTCCTTTGAGATTTCAGAAATATATGACAGAATTTACTTCACAGTGATATCACAGCTATATATAAATATATAGTATTCACAAATTCATTTAATGTAGCATTTGCGGGCTGAAATCGCCCAGCTTCAGAGTAATATATAATATTTTACAAATCTAACTTAAATGTTTAAAAATATTTATATAAATCAGGCTATATAATATACAGATAACTACACCAGAGCATATAAAAGCATATATAGAATTTAAAGCAATTATATTTAAGAATACAAAATCACATATTTTAATTAGCAGAAATATAACGATAAAGGGATATATAAATGATTTTCTGATATTTAACTTAAATTTAATCAGACGGTACATTGAAATATAATGACTTATTGCACTAATTACGGTGCTGATTATCAATCCTGAAATATATCCATTTATACCATACCGGGGTATAAGAAATATAATTGATAAAATCTGAATTAATGTAGAGACAATGTTATGTATAAATGTTATCTCCGTATGTCCAAGACCATTGATGGTACTTGCCATAGTTGCAGTAACGAATATAAACGGACAAATAAGTCCTAAACTACTGATATATTCACCGGAATTATTCCTGAATAGAAGTAATGATATTTCATTGCCATACCTTGCAAATATGCCAAGACACAATATTCCAAATACAATACTAAAGAAAGTCGCTTTTTCGGTTGCTATTTGTATTCTGTCAGTATTATTATTGCTGTCAGCTTCTGAAATTGTAGGAAGCAGGAGTAATGCCATAGAATTAACGATAGCACTTGGAAACATTATTAACGGTAGTACAAGTCCAAGAATTATACCATATATACTAAGGGCATCTTTATAGGATAATCCATAAGTGATTAACATACTTGGAATCAGTACGCTTTGTATGCTTTGCAATATACTAAGCATTAACTTATTCAATGTAAGGGGGAATGACAACATAAAAAGTTCTTTTGATACAGACTTGATTTTCTGGCAGAATACAGGATATTTAAAGTTTTTCCTTAGATTCTTATTAATACTTAAGATACAGTAAACTGTAGAAGAAAGTTCACCGATAACCGAACCCATAACAGCCACTACAGGAGTAACCCTATAATTATATTTTTCAAACAGCATAATTATTAAATAAATTGAAATTACTCTGATTAGCTGTTCGATAACCTGTGTTAATGCCGGAATACGTGAATTCTTTATACCAAGATAATAACCACATATACATGAATGAATACTGGCTAATGGAATAGACAGGCTCATATACATAACAAGCTCCGAACACCTTGGCTCTAATAGTAATCTTCTTGCTATATAGTCTGAATTAGTAAATACTATAATGGCAATTACTACTGAGATAATAACAGACATTAATATTCCGCTTATAAGATAATATAATCCGGCATTATCAGAAGATTTTCTGTTTGCTGCCACAAGCTTAGATATAGCCATTTCAAAGCCCATAGTACAAAATGAGAAACAGACAATTTGTATCGGAAAAATTAATTGATAAATTCCAAGACCCTCTGCACCAATTTTACCTGTAAGGAATATTCTAAATAAAAAGCCAATTATTCTTGTTATAAAACCTGCAAAAGTTAAAATAATCGTTCCTTTGATTATACTGCTTTTAGTAAATGTTGATATATATGATTTATTCATTTTGAACCGGAACTCTTTTTTGAAATTATATGCGGCATTTATTATATGTATTCAAAATTACTTTGTTATAACGGGAATTATAGATGTGGAGGTAAAAATGATTTATATGGATAACGCAGCTACTACAAAGACAAAAAAAGAAGTGGTAGATGAAATGCTTGAATATTTTACAATACTATACGGAAACCCATCAAGTATATATGAATTTGCAGGTAAGAGCAGGGATGCTATTGAGAAGGCCAGAAATATTATTTCTGATACAATAAATGCAACATCAGATGAGATATATTTCACATCAGGAGGAACAGAGTCTGATAACTGGGCACTTAGGACAGTTGCAAAAGCATATAAAAATAAAGGTAAACACATTATTACATCGAAAATAGAACACCCTGCAATTCTAAAGACATCCAAAAATTTAGAGGACCTGGGTTTTACAATTTCCTATATTGACGTTGACGAATATGGTGTGATAAAATTGCAACGGTTAATTGATGAAATTACTGATGAAACAATATTAGTATCTGTTATGATGGCGAATAATGAGATTGGTACAATTGAGCCTATTTCTAAAATCGGTAAAATCTGTCATGAGAGAGGAATAATATTTCATACCGATGCCGTTCAGGCATATGGACAGATACCAATAGATGTTAAGAAGATGAATATTGATTTATTAAGTGCCAGCGCTCATAAATTTCATGGTCCAAAAGGAATTGGCTTTCTATATATAAATGATAGTGTTAAAACAGTGCCTTTATTATTCGGTGGTGGACAGGAAAAGGGACTAAGGGCAGGCACACAGAATGTTCCATCGATTGTGGGTATGGCTAAAGCTGCTGAACTTTCTCATAATAATATGATGAATAAAGCACGCTATGAAGTATCACTCAGAGATTATTTTATTGAAAGAATATTAAGAGAGATACCATTTTCAAGGCTTAATGGAAGCAGACGTAACAGACTTCCGGGAAATATTAATATTTCATTTCAGTTTGTAGAAGCTTCAGAGATACTTGCATTATTAGATATGAAAGGAATATGTGCTTCAAGTGGCTCGGCATGTTCTAGTAATAGCAGTAAGCCATCACATGTTCTGATTTCGATAGGACTTCCCGAAGAACTTGCATATTCATCAATACGGTTTACGATTTCAGACGAAACAACCAAAGATGAAATAGATTTTGTTGTAAATAATATAAAGAATATTATAAGTGAACTTAGAAAAAAGTCATCAGAATATAATAGCTATTTTACAAAATAAGAATTTGAATGTATAATAGCTAATTATTAATATTACATTAGAAAGGTATGGTTATTAAACTACAAAGATATGGAAATAATTAAGAAGAATAAAAAAGTTGTAGTTGGAATGTCCGGTGGTGTAGATTCATCTGTCGCAGCATATCTGTTAAAACAGGAAGGCTATGATGTCATAGGTGTTACAATGCAGATATGGCAGGAAGATGACTCTTATGATGCTTCAGCAGAAGGCGGCTGCTGCGGACTAAGTGCCGTAGATGATGCCAGACGCGTAGCGAATATGTTAGACATTCCTTATTATGTAATGAATTTCAGAAGCGAATTTAATGAAAAAGTAATTAAATATTTTATAAATGAATATATGGCAGGAAGAACACCTAATCCATGCATAGCTTGTAACCGTTATGTAAAGTGGGAATCATTATTACAGCGTTCAATGGAAATAGGTGCTGATTATATTGCAACCGGACATTATGCAAGAATAGATAAACTTAATAATGGAAGATATACAATAAGAAATTCGGTGACTGCTGCCAAGGATCAGACATATGCTTTGTATAATCTTACACAACATCAGTTGTCACATACACTTATGCCAATTGGTGACTATACTAAAGATGAAGTAAGAAAGATTGCTGAAGAAATAGGCTTAAGTGTTGCAAAGAAGCCTGACAGTATGGAAATATGTTTTGTTCCTGACAATGATTATGCAGGTTTCATTCACAGAAATACGGATAATAAGATTGTTCCGGGTAATTTCGTGGATATAGACGGAAATGTAATTGGTCAACATAAAGGAATTACAAATTATACTGTCGGTCAGCGAAAAGGCTTAAATCTCGCTATGGGATATCCGGTATTCGTAGTTGAAATCCGCCCTGAAACTAATGAAGTTGTCATCGGAAAGAGTACAGATGTCCTAAAAACAGCTTTAATTGCTGATAATGTGAATTATATGGCAGATGAAGAAGTAGATGAGAATAAAGAATATATTGCCAAGATACGTTATAACCATCGCGGAACAAAGTGTCATGTTAAAAAGAACGGTGACAATATAGAATGTATATTTGAAGAACCTGTAAGAGCTGTAACTCCCGGACAGGCAGTAGTTGTATATGATGGTGAATATGTCGCATTTGGCGGAACTATTTTAAGAGGTATAGACTAATGAGTAAAAAGAATTTAGAAATCAAAGAATCTGATAAGGTTGATATAACAGACGAAGTCAAAATAGATGATATCAAAACAGATGATATCAAAACAGACGAAGTTAAAACTGATAATGCTAAAACAGATGAAGTTAAAACAGATAATAAAGCTGATAAGGCATCAGAAGAGACTTCAAAAAGAGATAAAAAGACTAAATCATGCAAGTCCAAAAAAATCAATTTTGGTAATCTAAAAGCCAGTATAGTTGATTTTAGTAAACTATTATGGACATGTATTACTTATAAATTTATTTTGTTAATAATCGCGGCTTTATATATTGCATATTCTTTTACAGGATTCAAAAGTGATGTCCAGAAACAGATTAATAAAAATACTGAAGTATATTTAGCATCAATGGTATCTGAGAGTCTCGAAAGAATAAGACTTAAAATAAATGACGAGTATAATGTGTTAAAGACTTTATCTTTATTATATGATGAAAATGATGAAATTGATATTGATATGACTTCAAATCTGTTAGAAAAGGCTCTTAACGCACATGAATTTGTTGGATTAAGCCTTGTGTCTGCTGATAAAGAGGAAGTTCTTACAATTGGAGATTCTGTTAGCTATGACCATAATGAATTCCTTGATAATATATTGAATGGAAATAATGGTGTTTCAACAATTATAGCTGATGAGAAAAATAATGTAGAATATATATGTCTTGGTGTTCCAGTCTATAAAAATGAGAAAATAGTGGGTGCTTTAGTATGTGATTATGATATTCAGGAATTTACTGAAATAATTGATACATCATCATTTGAGAAACTTGGAACAACATTTATCTCTCAGGAAGATGGTATATTAGTTGCCAGACCAGATGTTGTTGGTAAGAATACGAATTTATTTGTACTGTTAGATTCAATTAATATTAAGAACGAGAAATCAATTGCTAAACTTAAGAAACAAATTAAAAATGGACGTTCAGGAATAATTACATATGGTTCAGGAAAGCATAAGAGATACATATGCTATGATATAGTTCCTGATACTAACTGGTATGCTGTATCCATAGTTTCAGCTAACACAATAGAACCTGTAGCAAAGAAAGTATCTTCATATGCGTATAGTTTTGCATACACATTAAGTGTAGTATTTATAATTTACATACTTATTACAATGACGATGGATATTAAAATTGCCAAAAAGAAGAAAATGTCAACTGAATAGATTGATTATAAAACAGGCCTGGCTATTACATAATAGAATTAAATTCTCTGTGTTAAGCAAATTTGCATATATAAATATCAAAACTTTTGTAATAATTGCTAATTTATGGATATTCATTTTTCGGCTCTTTTGATTATTTATGTTCATTCAAGAACCATACACTTAAACCGATGTGTACGTCTATGCCACACACTTGATTTATGACGTATCGTGTGAGAGTTAATGCCGTCAGATACAAAAGGTCGGAGCAGTAAATCACCGTTCAAGCGAAGTGCGTTTGATTTACTGCTCCGTAATAACCTCTGTAGATGGCGGCATTTACTCTCACTAGATTAAGTCATATGAAAGTGTGTGGCATAGATGTACATCTCGGCTTAATTGTATGTTCGTTGAATGTACACAAAATATGAGCCGAAAAATAATATCTCATAAATTTACGCAATTATTACAAGGTGTTTCGATATTTATATATGTCAAATTGCTTTAACAGGCGAATATTAATTACATATGTAATAGCCAGGTCTGTTTTATAATATCTAGTCAAGTTTAATGAATTCAGGCTTGCGGTTTTTAAATTCAGTATAATATTTAAAACCACAGGCTTTTAATATTCCTACAGCTTCATTAAAATTATAAGCGATATCCTGAGGTTTGTGTGCATCAGAACCAATCGTAATTATTTCGCCACCAAGTTCTCTATACATTTTAATAATATCTGTATTTGGATTTGGATTAGATAAGCCTGAACGGTATCCGCTTGTATTTACTTCAATTCCTTTACCATTATGAATTAAATTCTTTAAGATTTCATTTATAAGGTCACTATAATCAGATACTTTATAATTCGTATCTTTATTTGGAGAATAGCGTACGACATAATCAATGTGTCCGTATACATCAAAGTTTTTACAATATTTAAGATTAGTTGCAATCGATTCAAAGTATTCTAAAAAGGCCTGATAATCTGTTCTTCCATTAAAATATTCAGGATAATACGGATCATTTCCATTTACTAAATGAGAAGAGCCGATGATAAAATCATAATTATGTCTGTTAATGAAATCATCAAGTCTTTTTGCCTTATCAGGTTCAAGTCCTGTTTCAACACCAATTCTAATGTCTAATAAATCTCTATATTCTTCACGAAGATTTTCAAAGTATTCAAAATATTTATCTTTATCTAATTCAAATAATACATCATCAGCGATATAGTCAAAATCTAAATGGTCTGTTATGCATATGGAAGATAAGCCTTTTTCTATGGCACTTTTAACTATTTCGTCAGTTTTTGCTTCACTGTCACCTGAGAAAAATGTATGAATGTGGTAATCTGCAAGTCGTCTATTCATTTTATCAGTTCCTTTCCTAGTTTCTTGCCTATTGAAATCACAGGTCATATTTTAGCATAATATATTAAAATATGCGACAAAAAACAGTTAAATACAATGCAATACGTTAATACTATACAAACGAAAAGGTATATAATTAGAAAATTTGGCAAAAATATACTTGATATTTTTAAACAAATTAGGTACAATACACCTAGGTTAAATTTTGAAAGGGTAATGAATATTGCCCTAACGTCAAATTTTTAACAATCTTATTATTTATAACTTTAGGAGGAACATTAAAATGGCAGTAAGAGTTGCAATTAATGGTTTTGGCCGTATTGGTCGTCTTGCATTCAGACAGATGTTTGGAGCAGAAGGATACGAAGTAGTAGCTATCAATGACTTAACAAGTCCAAAAATGTTAGCTCATTTATTAAAGTATGATTCATCACAGGGTAAATACGAATTAGCTGATAAAGTTACAGCTGGTGAAGATTCTATCACAGTTGATGGAAAAGAAATCAAGATTTATGCATTCCCAGATGCTAACAACTGCCCATGGGGAGAATTAAATGTAGACGTAGTTTTAGAGTGTTCAGGTTTCTACACATCTAAAGAAAAAGCACAGGCTCATATCAATGCAGGTGCAAGAAAGGTAGTTATCTCAGCTCCAGCTGGTAACGATCTTCCTACAATCGTTTACAACACAAACCATACAACATTAAAAGCTGATGATACAATCATTTCAGCAGCTTCTTGTACAACAAACTGTTTAGCACCTATGGCTGATGCTCTTAACAAATATGCAGCAATCCAGTCAGGTATCATGGTAACAATCCATGCTTACACAGGTGATCAGATGACACTTGATGGACCACAGAGAAAAGGTGATTTAAGAAGATCTAG
>OMVQ01000073.1 GCA_900314555.1 uncultured Eubacteriales bacterium
AATGAACTCAAATAATCAAAAGAGCCGAAAAAGATATCTACAAATTAGCAATTCTAACAAAAGTTTCGATATTTATATATGCAAATTTACTTAACACAGATAATTAAGTTTTATGAAAGAGCTAAGTCTGGGTAATTTATATATCCTGCGTACTTATAAGCAGCATATTGTATAGGTTATACCATACTTTACTGCGGATATTTTCTTCAAATTTATTAAGGTTATTATCTGAATGTTCAATTTCTCTTGAATAGCTGTATACTAATTTAATCTGCTCATCTTTGGTAAAGTTTCTGCCATTTTGAAGCCATTTTGCAAAGCCAAGTATTTTAATCATTAGCAGATTAGCGGTTGAGAATCTAACCATATCGTAGGCTCTGTTAGCATACACAGCACCAAGATAATAGGTTGACAGAAAATATATGATTAATTGTTCGTACTCATACTCTCTGTCTTTCATATATTCTGAAAATTGTTTATATTCATCATAGATATTGTCAATTGAATTAATTGTTATAAGTGCTTTATCAAGAATATCCTGCCATGATTGTTTCAAATGTTCCATTGCAGATAAATCTTCAATATAATTAATGTATAGATTTTTTATTATTTCATCTATGCATATTTTTTTAGTTTTGGAATTTATTATATCTATTCTTCTATTCTTAGAATGGTTTATACGATTATTTTTATAATCTACATATTTATTATATCTATCTAGTGATAGGTTTTTATATTTATTTATATAAGTATTCTTATAATTTATAAACTTCTTAGCTATTTTATTAATAAATTCTTCATTGCTAAATTTATTAATTAAGTCGTCCCACTCATATAATCCATAATTGTTTAGATCATGACTCATTGCCAGAACGGATGATATTCTCATTGAAAATGATAGCTTTCTGTTTTGTAGTATCTTATAAAAGAGTTCTCTTGTCTCCTGAAGCTTTGTAAATAGAATATAGTCAAAGTCCTCATATTCTTCTTCCGTACTCTTTTGAATATGACTTTTAAATGATACTTTATCCTTTTTATTAAGCAGAATTCTTGCAACTTCAGGACAGGATACGGATAATGTAACTTCTCTGAGATTTTCGAATTCTTCATAATGCCTTGGATATCTTCTACAGGTCTTGCAAAGCATATCCTTGCCTGCTTCTATATATAAATCGCATAAATTGTCTTCATTTAAGAATACACATGCTTCTTTATATCTTCTGATTTCCTTATTCTCATAATCAATTGAGTTTTGAAGTCTGGCTGAAAAATCTCCCTTGAAATTTTTATATTTTCTAAGAGATTTATCGTCCGGCACAATTATCCATTGCGCACAACATGTAGCCTCGCATTTATCTGCTATACAATTAAATTCTTTATAATAATCCGGATATATATATTCCATTTAATTCATCTTCCTGATTTCTGTTTCTTTTAATTTTTCTGATTTTAAACTTATTGTCTTATATATTAAAGAGTATAAAATATTTATAGCCTTTACAGGGACTAACCCTGCCAGTTTGATACTCTGATTTTTATATCTTATTAGTATTTAATATAATATGACAAAAATGCTTAAAAACTGATTAAATTATATAAAACCAGGCTTGTTTTTGCAAGTATACCTTTTGAATTTTAAAGAAATTGTGTTATAGATTTTTTGAATGAATTTATGACGATTAACAGGATTAAATCACTAAAAATTTATAATTCTATTATATTTCTATGATTTATAATTCTACGATTAGTTTCATAGTTACATTTATTAAATATCGTGATATACTATCATTATCAAATACGATTTGGGAGAAACATATGATTGCAGAAAATATAAATGATGTTAAAAATTTTATGTCCACATTACTTATTAAAGATTCTTTTGATGAATTTCTTGTTACTGATGTAACGATTGTCACATATAATACATTTCATATTGACGGGCATATTAATAAAGAATTCTATACTAATGAAGAATTCGAAGATATCAATTCACCTCTTCTATCAAGCTGGGCGAAACTCAAACCATTTTGCTTTGATATTATAAAAGGTAAGAAAACCCCTCTTTATTTTAAGATTATTTTCAGCCTGCCGGAAACGATGATAGAAAATCTTTTACAGGATAATGATATTTCATTAGCTAAAGAAAATATTGCTAATTTGTTTCTGAATATCAAGTATGATAAGGGAGTTTTATCATATACAACAGGAACTTCACTTAATATATTTACCCTTGATAAATCGCTTGAGAAAGCATTTGATTCGTATATTTCTAAATTTATTAGCACTCTAAGTTGATGAGTGCTAATTTTTTCTTGACATTTGATTATTACAGTATTAGAATTAGGTTTAATGAATAAATACTTATAGATACAGGAGGTAATTTAAAATGTCAAATACACATGGAAGTCTTTCAATTAACAGCGAAAATATATTCCCTATTATAAAGAAATGGTTATATTCTGACCACGATATATTCTTCAGGGAATTAATCTCAAATGGTTGTGATGCCATTACTAAGGTCAAGAAATTAGATATGATGGGTGAATATACAATCCCTGATGATAATGAATTTAAGATTAAGGTTATTGCCAATTCAGAGGACAAAACTCTTACATTTATAGATAATGGTATTGGTATGACTTATGATGAGGTTAATGAATATATTAACCAGATTGCATTTTCGGGTGCCGAAGCATTTTTAGCACAGTACAAGGATAAGACAAATGATGACCAGATAATCGGACATTTCGGTTTAGGTTTCTATTCAGCATTTATGGTAGCTGATAAAGTTACTATTGATACACTTTCTTATAAAGCTGATGCTAAACCTGTTCATTGGGAATGTGACGGTGGTACGGAATTCGATATGTCAGAAGGCGATAAGGCAGAACGTGGTACTACTATTACTCTTTATCTTAACGAGGACAGCTTAGAATTTGCTAACGAATATCGTGCAAGAGAAGTTATTACTAAATACTGTTCATTTATGCCAATCGAGATTTATCTTGAGAATCCTAATGCAGAACCACAGTATGATACTATTGATGCAAGCGAAGTTACTGATAAAGATACAGTAATAGAGAATATCGTTGAAGAAGCTAAAACCGAAGAGGTTGAAAATGAAGATGGTACAAAGGAAGTTAAAGAAGTATCACCTGCTAAAGAGAAGGCTAAGATTCTTCGTCGTCCTGTAGCACTTAATGATACTAATCCACTTTGGACAAAGCATCCTAATGAATGCAGCGAAGATGATTATAAAGAATTCTACAGAAAAGTATTCAATGATTATAAAGAGCCTTTATTCTGGATTCATCTGAATATGGATTATCCATTTAATCTTAAAGGTATCTTATACTTCCCTAGACTTAATACACAATATGATACTATTGAGGGAACAATTAAATTATACAACAATCAGGTATTTATAGCTGATAATATTAAGGAAGTAATTCCAGAATTCTTAATGCTTCTTAAAGGTGTAATCGATTGTCCAGATTTACCATTAAATGTATCAAGAAGTGCATTACAAAATGATGGTTTCGTTAAGAAAATATCTGATTACATCACTAAGAAAGTTGCTGATAAGCTTTCAGGAATGTGCAAAACAGATAAAGAATCTTATGAAAAATACTGGGATGATATCGGACCATTCATTAAATTTGGCTGCTTAAAAGATGAGAAATTCTGTGAAAAGATGAATGATTATATCTTATTTAAGAATATTGATAAGAAATATCTTACACTTCCAGAGTGTCTCAAAGAAAATGAAGAAAAACATAAAGATACAATCTTCTATGTAACTGACGAAATACAGCAGAGCCAGTATATCAATATGTTCAGAAAAGAGGGTATTGATGCCGTAATCCTTAATCATAACATAGATGAACCATTTATCACTCATCTTGAACAGAAGAACGAGGGTGTTAAATTCTTAAGAATTGACTCTGACTTAAACGATTCTTTCAAGGAAGAAACTAAAGAAGATGATGAAGAGTTCAAGACTACTACTGATACTCTTACAGAAATCTTTAAAAAGGCACTTAATAATGAGAACTTAGATGTTAAAGTTGAGAAATTAAAAGATGAGAACATTTCCTCAATGGTTACTCTTTCAGAAGAAAGCAGACGTATGCAGGATATGATGAAGATGTATGGAATGAGTGGAATGGATCCATCAATATTTGGAACAAATGTAACTTTAGTTCTTAATGCTAACAACAATCTTGTTAAATACGTTCTTGAACATAAAGATGATGAAAATACTAATATGATTTGTGAGCAGTTATACGATCTTGCATTAATAAGTCATAAACAGCTTTCACCGGATGAAATGACTAAGTTTATTGAACGTAGTAATAAGATTATGATGATACTTACAAAATAATAAATAATAATGTCCGTCTATGTACACACTTTCATATTCCTTAATCGGGTGTGAGTAAATGCCACCATCTGTAAAGTTTATTACGTTGCAGCAAATCAAACGCGCTTCGCTTGAACGGTGATTTACTGCAACGACCTTTTACATCTGATGGCATCAACTCACACACACGATACGTCATAAATCAAGTGTGCATCATAGACGGACATCTTTTATTTAACATTTCTAAACGACGATATGAATTAATTTATATATAGTATATAAATATCTATTCGTATATTTAGTATAAAACCTTATACATTTATCAGAATCGAATTTCAGGATAGTAACAGGACATTCCATTTGTACACATTATACTTCTATTCTCAGGGAAAAGCATTTTGTCTAAGTATTCTTCTCTTGAATTACATTGTGAGGCAATCTCGATATTCTTTCTTATAAGCTTTATATCTTCGCATATTGAACTACATTCATCACTTCTGCCAACAACTTTTCCGGCATTAATATTCAGCCTTATAAAATCATATATAGCACACATTCCGCAAGAAAAGTAATGAAATTCATCTCTTAACAGATTATCTGTACATTCCATACTGCTTCTGCTCTTGAAATTATCATCAACTATATTAATTTCGTTATTGCATTTATCAAGATTAGCACATATTGAACACATTTCCGTCCTATGGAAACCAAGACAGTTTGAGTCAGAAAATTTGCAGCCGTTTCTCATAATAAATACTTCATATTCCATATTTCTATCATTATTAATAATAGTATCTATTTCCTCCATACTTAAATCTCTAGGAAGAATTATTCTCTTAGCACCCTCTTTCTTATAGAACTGTACAATATCCGAATTATAGACACCTGCAATGGTGCTTATTACAATAGGTAGTCCCTCTTCTTTAGCTATACTCATCACATCAGGATTAGAAAGAATAATGCCATTTGCATTAGTACCTGATATAATTTTAAAATATTTCCTTATGAATTCTAATTCATCATCTGAATATGATGCCGAATTAAATGTTATAAATATATCTGCATCACTTTCTTTTACAAGATTAATTACTTTAGGAATCTCATCAATTGACAGACAGTTTGCTCTTTTACCATAGCCCGACATGCGATTAATATCTGAATAATTTCCAAAGGTTTTATTCCATTCTTCATCATAGAAGCCCATATAGAATTCACTTGCACCTGCATTAATATAATCTTTTAAAAATTCAATGTTATTAAGTGGAACTAAAATATTCATCTTTAATTACATACCTTTCCTATTATTTCGTTAAGTGGAAAATATATTAATCTTTCTTTGGAATCTCTGTTTATATTCGATAATTTGAAACAGTTATTTTCAAAAAATATAGTCTTACCTATTCTTATCCATTTCCTGTTATCATTCATATTGTATTTAATATAGACGTTATTACATTCAGTATTGCATGGTACTGAGGGCCTGAATTTCTTAGTCATTTCCTTAAATTGTGAGGCATATTCACATATTTTACCGGTAGTCATATAAGTGTAGGGTGTATGGATACCGACTATAATTCCCTCTATATCAGGAAGTATAAATGATTTGTGCGTTACATCTGCTTCAATTGATTTAATATTATATTTTCTGATTGTTTTTCGCAGATAACTGGTATTATATTTGGGCGTATGATCTGAATTAAAGTATTCGTCATATCTTGGGTCCCTGTAATCCTTAAAGAAAATTCTTCCCATATTTATATTTAATTCTAATTGTGTATTAGTATTTAGAAATTCGTATATATATTCTAACATTCCATAATCATTAACCGTTATTTCGTCAATGTTATTACTGTATTTATTAAGAATATTATTTACAGAAGTTTTTATATCTTTAAGATTTCTTTCAGTAGGTACAGGAACTACAAGAGTTATGTTTATATTCGGATTAAAAGCTTCAGTTAATATATCTATTAATTCATCATAATTACATTTCAGAAAATAATTACCACAGAAATACGAACCAATATAGATTCGGCTTATTGAATAATTATCTTTTATTTCACTTATAACGGTCTCTATATCCGGAAATCTGCATATTTCACAAAGATTAAGGCAGGTTGTGGTCTCTGTTATTATCATAATTTCTCCATTTCACAACTAAATTTTATAAAATCAGATTTTATATATGTTATTATTTACAAAATGCTTTTAATTATAACAAATTTACACACAAGGTTAAAAATATATGATATAATGTTTTGCGGTAGTTTTTGACTATTATTATTTTACATATAGAAAGGCAGGAATTTTACATGAAATTATGGGGCGGACGTTTCACTAAGGAAACAAACCAACTGGTACATAACTTTAATGCATCAATTTCTTTTGATCAGAAATTTTATAAACAGGATATTCGTGGCAGCATTGCACACGTAACTATGCTCGCTAAACAGGGAATCCTTACAAATGAGGATAAAGAGACAATCGTTAATGGATTAAACGGAATCTTAAATGATATAGAAAACGGTACATTAGAGATATCTCCTACTTCTGAAGATATACATAGCTTTGTTGAACAGACATTGATTGAACGTGTAGGTGAAGCAGGTAAAAGACTTCATACAGGAAGAAGCCGTAATGACCAGGTTGCTTTAGATATGAAATTATATACAAGAGATGAAATCGTTGAAATAGACGGACTTTTGAAAACTCTTCTTTCATCTTTACTTAAGGTTATGGAAGAAAATACTGAAACATATATGCCTGGCTTTACACATTTACAGAAAGCACAGCCTATTACTCTTGCACATCATTTCGGAGCATATTTTGAAATGTTTAAAAGAGACAGAGGCCGTTTACACGATATATATGAACGTATGAATTATTGTCCTCTGGGTTCAGGTGCATTAGCAGGTACTACTTATCCTTTAGACAGAGAATATTCTGCTGAATTACTTGATTTCTATGGACCTACCCTTAACAGTATGGACTCTGTAGCTGACAGAGATTATCTTATTGAATTATTAAGTGCTTTATCAACTATTATGATGCATTTAAGCAGATTCTGTGAAGAAATAATTATCTGGAATTCTAATGAATATAGATTCGTGGAAATTGACGATTCTTATAGTACAGGCAGCAGCATTATGCCTCAGAAGAAGAACCCTGATATTGCTGAATTAGTACGTGGTAAAACAGGCAGAGTATATGGTGCTTTAATCTCACTTCTTACAACAATGAAGGGAATTTCACTTGCATACAATAAAGATATGCAGGAGGATAAAGAGCTTTCATTTGATGCAATTGATACTGTAAAAGGCTGTATAAGCCTTTTTACCGGAATGATTGATACAATTAAGTTTAATAAAGATGTTATGGAAGCAAGTGCTAAGAATGGCTTTACTAATGCTACTGATGCAGCAGATTATCTTGTTAATCATGGTGTACCATTCAGAGATGCCCATGGTATCGTAGGTCAGCTTGTTCTCTTCTGTATTGATAAGAATATTGCCTTAGATGATATGACAATTGATGAGTTTAAAGCAATCAGCCCTGTATTTGAGGAGGATATATATGAAGCAATCAGCCTTAAGACTTGTGTTGAGAAGCGAACAACTATCGGAGCACCCGGAAAAGAAGCTATGGATAAAGTAATTGCAATATATAAGGATTACTTAGCTTCTGAACAGTAGATAAATTCTAACAATAAAAATACCCTTAATAAATATACATTTTATATTTATTAAGGGTATTTTATAATGTTAATACGTTTATTTTGATTTATATTGCTTATTATATATATTAGTTATTAGTTTACATTAGATGTTATTTTATATTTGCATTAGAATCTTCTACATGAACAACTAATTGGTTAAATGGAATCTCAATGTTATTAGCATCTAATTCATTCTTAATTGCTTCTGTTAAATCGAACTTAACTGTCCAGTAATCAGAAGTTTTAGCCCATACTCTTAATCCTAATGTTACCTGACTTGCATCGAGATTAGCTACATATGAAAAGATTTCTTTATCTTTAATTACTAAATCATTCTTCTTAGCTGTTTCTTCAAGTATTTCTCTTGCTTTTTTAATATCTGAATCATAGCTTATTCCAATTTCGAAATCAACTCTTCTGGTATCAAATGCCGTAACATTAGTAAGGCTTGTATTTGAAAGATTACCATTAGGAATAACTGTTTTCTTGTTATCAAGTGTAATTAATGTTGTATAAAATAAATCAATTTTATAAACAGTTCCTTCCTTTCCACTACCGGATTCTATAATATAATCACCGACTACGAAAGGCTTAAGTATAAGAATTAATACACCACCTGCAAAATTCGAAAGGCTTCCCTGAATGGATAAGCCAATAGCAAGACTGGCTGTTCCTAATACTGCAACGAAAGATGTAGTCTTAATTCCTACAGTTTCTAAAAGTACACTTATAAGTACAATATATAAACCAACTTTTATTAAAGAATTCAGGAATTTACTTACACTGACTTCCATCTTGGTTCTTTCAAAAAATCTTTTGCATATCTTAAGAACAATATTAATTAATACTTTACCTATCCAGAATATAATGAGTGCTATTATGACATTAATTCCGAATTTGATTATTGATGGAATCAAATTTTTTAATTGTTCAACTAATGCGCTTGCTTTCTTAATTGTTTCTTCAGGATTCTGCAACGTCATATCTGTCGTTTCAGTAGTTGCAGCCTCTAGTAAATAGTTCATTAAAAATCACCTCGTTAGTTTTATTTTTTTGATGAAGCTTTTGAAGTTTTTGCAGCTGTCTTAGTGTCTGCTTTAGTTGTAGACTTAGCAGGAGCTTTAACCTCTGGCTTAGAAGCTGTCTTAGTTGTAGATTTAGCAGGAGTTTTTACTTCTGCCTTTGCTACCTTGTCAGTTTCTTTAGCTTCTGACTTAGAAGTTTTACTAACTGCAGCATCAACTGATTTTACGGCTTCATCTACTTTTTTAACTTCTGCTTTAGCACTATTAATAGTAGTTTTAGCTGTTTCTGGTTTAGTTTCTTTAACTTCTACTTTAGAAACTGTTTCAGCTACTGTTTTCTTTACTTCTTTTTCAACTGGTTTTGTTGTAGGAGCTTCTACTTTTGTATTTTTTTTAGATTCAACTACCTTTTTAGCTGTTGTAGTTTTTTTAGCTTCAGCGGCTTTAGTTTCAGCGGATTTAGTTTCAGTAGTTTTCTTAGTTCTTGTCTTTTTAGCGGCAGCAGTCTTCTTAGCTGAAACATTAGCTTTAGCGGCTTTATTATCTGTCAATTTCTCATCCGCTTTTGAGAATTTAAAGATAGAAATACTTAAAGCAGGAACATTAACCCTTATAGATTCTTCTCTTCCATCACACTCATCTGTTTTTGACTGTTTAAGTCTTGAGTTAACGAAACCATTTCCACCATAATTCTTATTATTACTGCTAAATATCTCTTTATACTTACCTTTCTTTGGTACACCGATTTTATATTCTTCTCTGTCTACTGCATCAAAGTTACATACAACTAACAATATATCATTCTCGTCTGTGCCTTTTCTTAAGAATGTAAGAATACTTTCGCGGGCAGAGATATTATTAATCCATTCAAAACCGTCAGGATTATTGTCATACTCAAATAATGCTTTCTCAGATTTATAAAGCTCATTTAAGTCTTTAACCATTGCATTGATATTCTTATGTTTATCAATTTTTAAGATACTCATATCTAATGTACTGCCTGGAAGCCATTCAGCATACTGAGCCATATCCTGTCCCATAAATAAGACTTTCTTACCAGGGTGTACATATTCATATGCAAGAGTTAATTTCATATTGTCAAATTTTCTCTCTTCAGTATCACCAGTCATTCTGCCAAGTAATGATGGATTGCCATTGATGAATTCTGCTTCCGGATAGCCGACAATATAATTATCACTATATTGATATACCATACTGAGAGATAAGTCGTTATAACTCTTTTCACGCATATAAGCAGGAATACTTATATAATTTAAGAAATCTTTTCTCCATTCAGTATTAAGTTTTAAATCAAAACCGAGACAGGTTTCACTTACTTCACCTGTTAATTCAGGATAACCTGATGTATCATCGGCAATTGTGATGATTCCCTTATGAAGTTTATGGATAATTGAGTTAAAATGCTTAATAAATTCAATTGCTTCTAAGTTCTCAACACCACCATATATATTAGGCTCCCATTCGCCAGGCTGTTTATCATAGTCTAAATATAACATTGAAGCAACATTTACTAATTTAATTCCATCAAAATGATATTTATTAATCTGCATAAATGCATTAGCAATAAGATAACTTGTTACCTCAGGTCTGCCATAGTTATATAAATTAGCCTTGTTCTTATAATTGTAGCCTCTCTTAGGATTAGCATGCTCAAAAAGTGATGTTCCGTCAAATGCAGCTATTCCCTGTTCTTCAGAACTAAACTGATTAATTGCTAAATCAATTATGACACCTATATTTTTAGAATGTAAATAATCTACAAATGCCATTAAATCTTCGCATTTACCATATCTGTTAGTTGGTGCATAGATAAAATCAGGTTTATATGCATCATTATAATATTCTGCCAAAGGCATAAGCTCAACGTGTGTATATCCAAGTTTAAGGACATAATCTGCAACGTCTTTAGCAAGCTCTTTATAATTCACATTACCATCGTTATCCTTTGAGAAATTACCGACAGACATCTGATAAACAGATAAAGGTGAATTATTTACCTCGAATTTTGCTCTTGATTTAAGCCATACATCATCTGTCCATTTGAATTCATTTATATCCTTTACAACACTTGCAGAACCACCGTTTTCTTCCATCTCATATGTAAATGGATCTGCCTTAAGAATATTTTCGTTACCTTTCTTCTTTATCTCATATTTGTAAAGCTGTCCCTCTTTAAGTTCAGGAATAAAGATTTCAAAAATACCTGTGTCATCTATTCTTGACATCTGGTGTATTCTTCCGTCCCAGTTGTTAAACTCACCTACAACACTAACTCGCATTGCTTCAGGAGCCCATACTCGGAATCTTATTCCTTCAGTTTTATTTATTGTACATTTCTTAGAACCCATATAATCGTAAGCATCATAATGAATTCCTGCATTAAATTTTCTTAACTCTTTTAAATCAGTTCCGATTTCAAAAGCATAAGAATCGTATGTTTCATAAGTATTGCCGTCTTTAGTAATTACAAATTTATAATTATCTATAACTTTCTTAGAATCAATAAATACAGCATAGAACCCTGCATCGTCCATCTTATACATATCAATAATTTTATTAGAGTACTTAACCTTAACATCATCTGCTTCAGAAATAAATGTCTGAATCAGCAGTCCCTTGTCAGTCATATGTGGACCTAATAATGTATGAGGGTTATCAATATCTGTATATTCTATTCCCTCAATAAGTGGCCAATTCATTATTTCATATAAATCGTTATACATATAATTCCTCCATTCTGAGATTTTCTAAACTCATATCTTAATTATCTCATATAAATGTCTTTTTTTCAATGATTTTAAGACTTGTATTTCATTGTATGTTCTTTTTCTTTACTTAGAATCATTTTCGTGTTAAAATCTAACATATATTTTGCCATTAATAGGAACACTATATCAGAAATCTATGCTGATTGTGTTCTTTTAATTGCGATATTTTTGAAACGGAGGACGTTATGAATTGATATCCGAAATTTATTTTATAATAAAAGGTTTTACGAACAGGCTTAAAGATGACCATATAAGTGCATTCTCTGCACAGGCGGCATTCTTCCTTATAATGTCGATAGTTCCATTCCTGTCACTATTGCTTACACTTATTAAATATCTGCCAATCAGCCAGGGAATGTTATTAGATACGGTTATTAATGTGACACCTGTTCCATTCGAACCACTCGTTACAACAATTCTTGAAGAATTATTTGCTAAAAGTAATGGAGCAATCTTATCGGTATCCGTACTTGTTGCAATATGGTCAGCGGCTAAAGGTGTTTTAGCAATCGTAAGAGGATTACAGGCTGTATATCATGTTAATGAAAGCAGAAATTATTTTGTTCTCAGATTTATTTCAGCGATATATACGGTTATCTTTGTTACAGCAATAATACTTACATTATTATTGTTAGTATTTAGTAATCAGATATATTATGCATTGAAGAAGGATTTTCCAACGGCAGCAGATTTTATTTCAGTATTTATCAAGCAGAAATTCCTTTTGGCGTTATGCCTGCTTACATTATTCTTTTTAGTTGTATATAAGTTAGTAAGACGTTCTAACAATTCATTTATCAGTCTTATACCGGGTGCGGTTATTGCAGCTTTAAGCTGGATTGTATTCTCATATGCATTTTCAGTATATATTGATAAATTTAGTGATTTTTCATATACTTACGGAAGCCTTACTACTATCGTATTATTAATGTTGTGGGTGTATTTCTGTATGTATCTTCTGTTTATAGGCGCAGAAATAAATTCATATTTTGAAGTGTTTATCGAAAGCAGCAAACATAAATTCCTTAAGAAAATAAGAAAATCTAAATAAATCTAAATAAATCTAAATAAATAGTTCTATACATTAAAAATACAATTAATTATAAAATAAAAACTTAAAAAGTCGCAACATTAGTATTATCTTATGAAAATAAATTACTAATGTTACGACTTTCTATATATTATAACTTATGCCTCTTTTGATTCCATAGCAACTTTTAAGAACTGTAAGCCTAAGATAATTACGCCACCAATTATGAAGTATATAATGCTGAATGACGAGAAATTAAGCATTTTAAGGTTCTTAAGATTGCCCTCTGAATCTCTTAAAGTTGTTGGTCCCATTGCAATTGAATATATTGAACCAATCATCATACCAATTATAAAATGAACTGTATGTGCGCGGAAGAATTCTAACAGTTTCTTTATGAGTTTAACAACTGCTAAAGCTCCTACTATTACGCCAATACCAAATATTGCAAGTGCAGGTACATACTCAAATTTTAAATGTAAAACATCTTTAATTGCTGTGGTTATTGGTACATAGAGTCCGAAAATCATAAGAACTGTCGAACCTGATATACCAGGAAGTACCATTGCGGAAATTGCAACTACTCCGGCAACAAATAACATTATGCCGACACCTACGTTGAATTTACCAGCAGCTAAATTAACACCATCTGAGAAAAGGGTTGTTCCTGAGAAATATGATATGGCACATACAAAAATCACACCAAATATTTCAAATATTATAGGAAAATATTTTCCTTTCAGACATTCTTTTTCTTCTTTAACAATAATTGGAATTGCGAAAATAATAAAACCAATAAACAATGAACTTATCTGATAAATATGGCTTTCAAAAACCGCTGTTATAAATAATATGGCAAGTGCCATACCAACAATCCAGCCTATACCAATTTTCAAAAGGAATTTAACAGCTTCTTTCTTCTCTTCTTTAGTTCCGCTTATGATATCATTTAAAGAACCAATAAATTTGTCATAAAAGCCAAGTAAAAATGCAATTGTACCACCACTTACACCCGGTACACTATCGGCTAATGCCATACAAAAGCCTTGAATAAATCTAATAATCATCTTACCTTACCAATTGTATCAATTCAAATGAATTGCCTTTCTATAAAATAATATGCACATAAATATATGCAACGTTATCATACTAACATAACAAATATTTATGTGCAATCAATTTTTTGTAAAATCTTCCTGTATTTTATGTAAAATTGAATTGTTAAAATTTCTACAAAGCTAAGATTATAATGATATACCCGATATGCCTATGAATTATTGCATATCGGGTATATCATATAACCTTTTAATATTATTTTAAATCTGATTATTTAACAAGTAATGATTTTCCTGTCATTTCAGCAGGCTGTTCTAATCCCATTAACTCTAATAATGTTGGAGCAATGTCTGCAAGGCAGCCATTTTCTCTTAACTTGTATGCAGGATCAGCATTTACAAGGATAAATGGAACAGGGTTAGTTGTATGTGCTGTATAAGGCTCGCCTGTTTCGTAATCGATAAGTTGTTCAGCATTACCATGGTCAGCGCAGATGAATAACTGTCCGTCAACCTGTTTAATGAATTCAACAACTTCGCCTACACATTTATCTATTACTTCGATAGCTTCTACTGCTGATTCCATAACACCTGTATGTCCAACCATATCAGGGTTTGCAAAGTTACAGATAATAACATCATATTTACCACCTGTAATTGCTTCACTTAATTTATCACAAACTGTATAAGCACTCATTCTAGGCTTCTTATCGTATGTTGGAACGTATTTAGGTGAATCTACAAGAATTCTGTCCTCACCCTCATTTGGTTCTTCAACACCACCGTTAAAGAAGAATGTAACGTGAGCATATTTCTCTGTTTCTGCTATTCTTGCCTGTTTTAAGCCTTTAGCTGCAAGGTATTCACCAAGTGTATTTGTGATTGATACTTTCTTGAATGCGATTGATTTATTAGGAATTGTAACATCATATTCTGTAAAGCATACAAATGTAACATCTTTTCTGTTGCCTCTGTTAAATCCTGTGAAATCATCCATACAGAAAGCTCTTGTCATCTCTCTTGCTCTGTCAGGTCTGAAGTTAAAGAATACGATAGAATCTTTGTCGTTAACTGTTGCAACAGGTTTACCATCTTTCTCAATAACAACAGGAATTACAAATTCATCTGTTAATTCCTTAGCATAAGAATCTTCAATTGCTTTAACAGGGCATTCAGATGTCTCACCCTTACCATTAGCGATTGCATCATATGCTTTCTCAATTCTATCCCAGTTGTTATCTCTATCCATTGCATAATAACGTCCGGATACTGAAGCAACTTCACCAACACCGATTTCTTTCATCTTATCACATAATTCTGTCATAAATTCTTTACCTGATGTAGGAGCTGTGTCACGTCCGTCTAAGAAAGCATGTACATATACTTTATCAATGCCATTTCTCTTAGCTAATTCAAGTAATCCATATAAATGTGTATTATGGCTGTGTACACCACCATCTGATAATAATCCGAACAAATGAAGTGCTGAATTATTAGCTTTTACATTATTGATTGCTTCCATTAAGCCCTCATTTTCAAAGAAATCACCATCATCTATAGATTTAGTAATTCTTGTAAGTTCCTGATACACAATACGTCCTGCACCCATATTAAGATGTCCGACTTCTGAGTTACCCATCTGTCCGTCAGGTAATCCTACTGCCATACCACTTGCATAACCTTTAACAAATGGATATTCTTTCATTAAGCTGTCCATGACAGGTGTTTTTGCATTTGCTATAGCATTACCTTCTGTCTTGTCATTTAATCCATAACCATCAAGTATCATTAAAACTGTAGGTCTTTTACTCATAATTGTATCTCCTTTTATATATTTTAGTTTTGGAAATTTATTCTTAAATTATACCAATACATACTATAACATTCGCTAAAAAATTTATCAAGACAATTTATGTTTATTCTTTACCTTTATTCTCTAATTTTAAGATAACTTGCAGGTTTATATACGATTTTATATAATTTTAGCTTTTTAAGGACTAACGATATGAGAATTGGTATGAAAATTGCCATAATAAGGTTGATTATGAATGCTAAAGCAAAATATGTAATTCCAAGCTTAGGCAAGATAACACGATTACCTGCTGTTATAAAACAATGAATTACATATATTTCTAACGAATATCTACCACATAATTCAAAGAATTTATTCCGTCCTAACATAATAATGTTCTCAAATACCAATATTGTAGTTACCGTACAGATAAATGCAGTAAGGAATTTTACAGGATAATTCGAAGCTAATCCATTATATGCAGTGTAGGCAAGGGCGCTTATTGATATTAGTACTAATATCAATAAGTATATATACTTATTGAAAATTTTGGCTGTTAAAGCCTTGATTATTTCTGAATCAGCATAATACATTCCAAGTGCGAAAAATACAGCATAATAAGTTAACTCATACACTGGGAATATTAATTTGATCGTAATAAATGAACCTGCTATTCCTATAATAAATGATACTATTACAAGTATATCTGTTCTTATTTTTTTATAACACAGATGATATATTATGTAATAAAAAAATAATACATATAAGTACCAGTATGGCTTCATTGGTTTAACAGGAATCAATTCTAAATCACTTACTGAAAATGATTTATTTACAGAATCTGCAAAATACATTTTAAAGCACCATTGAACTACAGAAAATATTAAATATATCCAGACTATATTTAAACATTGTTTACTAAATCTTGATTTGACATTTTTAGTATTCATACAATATGCTTTGCAGAACAGAAGGCCACTTAAGAAAAAGAATAATGGCATATGAAATGCATACATACAATTATAAATAACCTGTAACACACCTTTATCCTCAGGAAAGGTTTTAGCACCAAGATATCCGTCTGTGATATGACCTAATATAACCAGAATTATTGCAAAGCCTTTACAGGCATCTATCCATTAATTCTGTTATTTGCTTTTTCGTCTGGTTTATTCATAACTTAATTACTCCTTACAGTTAATATATGTATATTTAATTAATTATATTGTATTAAATCAATTAAAAATGGACATTATCTCGTATCATTGTATAGTGCCTATTGAAAAGTAGCTATATATGAAAGAAATAATGCCCATAGATATTATACTATACTTTATTTAATATTTAATCGGATAAATATTGATTAAAATTATTTGTTATAGTTAACAATTTTACCGAAATCTGGTTTTAATGAAGCACCACCTACTAAACCACCATCGATGTCTGGTTTAGCAAATAATTCTGCAGCATTTCCGGCATTAACAGAACCGCCGTACTGGATACGGATAGCTTCTGCTGTTGCTTCGTCATATACTTCTGCGATGCAGTTTCTGATTGCTGCACAAACTTCTTCTGCCTGATCAGATGTGGCTGTTTCGCCTGTTCCGATAGCCCAGATTGGTTCGTAAGCGATAACGGCTGTTTTAGCCTGATCTGCTGTTACATTCTGGAATGCAATTTTAATCTGCATACGAATCCAGTCAATATAGATACCCTGTTTTCTCTGTGTTAATGTTTCTCCACAGCAGATGATAGGTGTAATTCCATGCTCGAATGCTTTAAGAACTTTCTTGTTAACTGTTTCATCTGTTTCAGCAAAGTATTCTCTTCTTTCTGAATGTCCGATGATAACATATTTAACACCGATGTCTGTTAACATATTTGGAGCGATTTCACCTGTGTAAGCACCACTCTCTTCAAAATACATATTCTCAGCACCAATCTGGATGTTTGAACCTTTTGCTGCTTCTATAGCTGGTACAAGGTCGATTGCTGGTACGCAGAATAATACATCAACATCATCATTAGCTACTAATGGTTTTAATTCATTTATTAAAGCAACTGCCTCACTAGGAGTTTTGTTCATTTTCCAGTTACCTGCAATAATTTTTTTACGCATTTGGATATATCTCCTTTATAAATATTTTATCTGCTACAGTCTTACATAGAGTAAAACTGTAGTGTAATTTTTATAAATTATTTGTCGTTTGCAGCAACAACACCTGGAAGGTCTTTACCCTCAAGGAATTCAAGAGAGGCTCCACCACCTGTAGAGATGTGAGTCATCTTGTCACCGAAACCTAAGTTATTAACTGCGGCTGCTGAATCACCACCACCGATGATTGTTGTCGCATCCTTTAATTCAGCTAATGCTTTTGCAACTGCTATTGTACCATTTGCAAAGTTAGGCATCTCGAAGCAACCCATTGGTCCATTCCAAACAACTGTCTTAGCACCTTTGATTGCATCTGCAAATAATTCTCTTGTCTTAGGTCCGATATCAAGACCTTCCATATCATCAGGAATTCCGCCTCTTTCAACTACCTTGAAGTTAGCATCGTTTGAGAAATCATCTGCAACTACTGTATCGATAGGGATAAGTAATTTAACGCCTTTTTCTTCAGCTTTCTTCTCCATATCAAGAGCATACTGTTTGTAATCTTCCTCTAATAAAGATTTACCAACTGGTTCACCATGTGCTGCCATAAATGTATATGCCATACCACCACCGATGATTAATGTATCTACTTTATTTAAAAGGTTCTCAATTACAGGAATCTTTGAAGAAACTTTAGCTCCACCAAGGATTGCTACGAATGGTCTTTCTGGATTGTTTACTGCATTTCCTAAGAAATCAATTTCTTTCTGCATTAAATATCCAACAACTGCTGTATCAACGAATTTTGTAACACCAACATTTGAACAATGTGCTCTATGAGCTGTACCAAATGCATCATTTACAAATACGTCACAAAGGCTTGCTAATTCTTTACTGAATTCTTCGCCGTTCTTTGTTTCTTCTGCACGATAACGTGTGTTCTCAAGAAGAACAACATCACCATCTTTCATTGCTGCTACAGCAGCTTTTGCGTTTTCGCCAACAACATTAGCATCAGCAGCAAATTTTACTTCCTGACCTAATAATTCTGTTAATCTCTTAGCAACTGGTGCTAAAGATAATTCAGGCTTTGGTTCTCCTTTTGGTTTTCCTAAATGAGAGCAAAGAATAACTTTTCCTCCATCGGCAATTAATTTCTTGATTGTAGGAAGAGCTGCAACTAATCTATTCTCATCAGTAATATTTAAGTCTGCATCAAGAGGAACGTTAAAGTCGCATCTTACTAATACTCTTTTTCCTTTTACGTTGATATCATCAACTGATTTCTTATTAAGCATAAATCTGCTCCTTTCTAATAATTAAAATAATAATTAAATATAATTTTAAAAAACGAGTCCGATCCATCCAGACCGGACCCGCTTAGGTTTTATATTGTCAAAATTATGCTAATTCTGAGAAATATTTAATTGTTCTTACCATCTGGCTTGTGTATGAGTTTTCGTTATCATACCAAGAAACAACCTGTACTTCGTAAAGGTCATCAGATACTTTGCTAACCATTGTCTGTGTAGCATCGAATAAAGAACCAAATCTCATACCAACGATATCGCTAGATACGATTTCATCTTCATTGTAACCGAATGATTCATTAGAAGCTGCTTTCATAGCTGCGTTGATTCCTTCAACTGTTACGTCAGAACCTTTAACAACTGCTGTTAAGATTGTTGTAGAACCTGTAGGTGTTGGTACACGCTGTGCAGATCCGATTAATTTACCATTTAATTCTGGAATAACTAAACCGATAGCTTTTGCAGCACCTGTTGAGTTAGGTACGATATTAACTGCTGCTGCTCTAGATCTTCTTAAATCACCTTTTCTCTGTGGTCCATCAAGTGTCATCTGATCACCTGTGTAAGCATGGATTGTTACCAT
>OMVQ01000075.1 GCA_900314555.1 uncultured Eubacteriales bacterium
GTTACTCGCTCACGGACCCTCGCCCTTGCTTCGCTTTACGCCGTTCACCTCGTAACTTTCGTTACTCGCTCACGGGCTTGCGCCCTATATTTCTAACGAATCACTCTCATTTAAAAGCAAGCTTTAACGTGAGTGATTCGTTAGAAATGCACGGCTTAAAGCTGACGTGAAAAAAGCCCACGCAGATGGTGGACTTGATTTATAGTCAATCATCTACTTATTGCTCGATTACTCGCTCAGGTTAGCACCTTCCTCAATGGGGGGTTGCTGTGGTTTCGCAGATCCCTGTATCTCCACCACTCTGAATAAGAGAATTACTCAATATGAACTTTTTATCAACACATACACTAACAAATGTATAAGATATTGTCAATAGTTTTTTCGTAAATATCCATAATTTGTTAATTCAAATAAAAATTTTCATTACTTTTCATAATATTCACTAAATTTTTCCTCATAATATTGGGCTTCTATTTTCTTAAATCTCTTGTCCTCACGTATTCTGTCAATTATTAACAAAATTTCAAGCCATATAATATAATGAAATTCCATAAATGTATCATATCCAATAAAATTTATAATTTTTAAATATATCATTATTATTATACCAATTTCTACTCCTGATGACATAAGAGGAACCTCTTTTTGACGTTCTACATATCTGGCATTTTCTCGAACTCCAGCCCACCTAAATGCTTCCCATGGGACTACCTTTATCATAAGGCAACATTCTGCCTCCGCTTTTAATGGTGCCATAAACAACACTACTTCTTCTATATATATAAACAGTATATGTATATGTGGTAAAATCTTACTTATTCCCATTGAATGCAATAAATAAAACACCAGTACCAAGCCCAATGCTATTCCTTTACACATCCAATCAAACTTTAGTCCACTCATTTTTATCTTTTTAAATACCCAGCTTATATTTGTGGTATCCTTTGTTCTATTTCTTATAAACGCCACTAAGATACGTGCCATTATAGTTCCTATAAGTATTTCTATCATTACTGCCATAATTTTCTCACTTTCTGTAATATGAACTGAATTTTTTCTCGTAATATTTGATTTCTAGTCTCTTGAATCTCTTATTATGCCATATCTTAAAATAACTCAACGGAATATCAAATATTAATAAACTAAAAATTATAAATGGCGATAATTCTACTAACGCGTTAAAATTAGGATTTAAAATTTTAATATATAGCATTACAACCAAACAAATTTCATTAATAGACGAAAGCATTATAATAGCTTTCACACATTCAATACGTTGATTATCAAGATATTTATATCCAAATATCTCCTCTGGCACTTCTTTAATAAGCAAATTATATTCCGCCTCTGTTTTTAATGGTGCTATAAATAGCATTAATACTTCCATGTATATAAATACTATATATGCATATGGCAGAACCTTACTTATCCCTATTAAATGTAGCAGATAATATAAGACGATTAATCCTAATGCGATTCCTCTACACAACAAGTCAAACTTTAGTCCACTCATTTTTATCTTTTTAAATATTTTACATATATTTTTACTATTTGAAGTTTTGTTCTTTACAAATTCTACTATAATTCTTACCATTATAATTCCTATTAACAATGCAATCATTTCTACCATAGTATTCTCACTTTCTGTAATATGAACTGAACTTTTTCTCATAATACTTGGCCTCTAGTCTTTTGAATCTCTTATCATTACGTATTCTTTCAATTAATATCCACAAATCCAATATAATAAATATAATAATATAGCTATAGTCCATAAATAATTCATAATTAACACTATTTACAATTTTTAAATATATCATTGACATTGGATAAACTTCCATAAAAGCTGACATAAGTACCCAATCTTTTTCGCGTTCTACAACATATCTATCATTTTTTTGAATCTCGGGCCACCCAAATGTCTCCAAAGGAACTTCTTCTATTAAAAGACAACATTCTGCCTCTGCCTTCAATGGTGCTACAAATAGCACTACTATCTCTATATACATAAATGCTATATATGTATATGGCAAAAGCTTACTTATTCCTATTGAATGTAACAGATAAAATTGTACAACTAACCCTAATGCGATTCCTCTACACATCAAGTCGAACTTTAGCCCACTCATTTTTATAGTTCTAAATACCCAGCTTATGTTTCTTCTATTCTTTGTTCTATTTCTAATAAAGCCTATGATAACAATTATTATTATAATTCCTATTAATATTTCTATCATTCCTGCCATAAACTTCTCACTTTCTGTAATATGACCTAAACTTTTCTTCATAATACTTGGCTTCTAGTCTTTTAAATCTTTTGTCATCACGTACAATAGAAATTAATACCAAGATATCAATTAGTAATGAAACTATTAAAAAATCATAAATAATAAAGCACTTATACGCATAATAATTTGCGATTCTCAAATATATCATTACCATAGGATAAGTTTCTAATAAAGAAGACATAAATACAACTTCCTTTTCTCTTTCAACAAGTCTTGTTCTATATACAGCATGGCGCCATCCAAATACCTCTTCCGGAACTTCCTTTATTAGTAGACAACATTCTGCCTCTGCTTTCAATGGTGCTATAAACAACACAACTACTTCCAAATATATAAATGCTGTGTATGTATATGGTAGAATCTTACTTATTTCCATTAAATGTAACAAATAAAATAAAACAATTAATCCTAATGCGATTCCTTTACACATTAATTCAAACTTTAGTCCACTCATTTTTATAGTTCTAAATACCCAGCTTATATTTGTGCTATTCTTTGTTCTATTTCTAATAAATGCCACTATAATACGTGCCATTATAGTACCTATCAATAATTCTATCATTCCTGCCATTTTCTTTTCACCTACTCTTGATAATGGAAGTCTCTTTTCACAGAGACTCCCATCTCTTTATTATCTTAATCTACTTAGTATACCATTTAGCGTTTTTATCATATTTTTACAATCCGCAATAATCTCTTTTCTATTGCTTCCTGCTCCAATACCAACAGTATCCCATAACTTATTAAGCCATTTGCTACCTGATTTCTCCAGAGCAATCATTTCATTCTCGGCAAATATTCTTAATGCAATTATATCAACGTATTTACCATAGGCTTCTGTACTATTTTCATAATATGTCCTTATTCCGCCTTGATATAAAGAGTAACCATAATCAGCTTTATTTAATTCATCGCACATTATTTCCGGTAAATATCCAGCTTCATATGTCCTTATTGCCTTTAATGATGTATCAGAATATCCTGTAATACTATTAGAAAAATCTACTGCTACTATTGCTATTATTACTGTAGGGTCTATTTTTGCTAAATTATGTGTAATAATAATTTTTAATAAATCTCCTAAAGAATTTTGCACCTCTTCCTTAAAAACAAGGACTCCATCAATATATCTACCTTTCAAAACATTATTCAGTTTTTTAGCTGCTGCTCTCATTGTCCATTCAGGTGCATTTTCTGATATTGCATTTAACAGGTCAAGATTTTCCTGCATTACATTAAGATTATCTTGCATAGTAAGATAATCCAGATAGCCTTCACCCAAACACCTTACCAATGAAGCTCCTTCACAAATCCAACCTATACACTTTACTCCTTTTAAAACATTGGAATTATATACTGATTTTGGTAAATTAACCTTTAGTGTCATCTTTGTATTAATATCATTCTGTATAGAACTTTCTTTCGCAAGAATATCATCTATCTTGTCTGCTATTCTTATCAGATTTTTATCAAGATGAGGTACTTCGACTCCCTCTCTTACTATAAAATAAGCATCTAACAATTTATTGTATTCATAATTCAAATCAATTAAGTCATCTGTAAGTCTTGTATATTTTGAGCCTACATCAGTTATTTTCTCAACAACTGCCTCTATATTTCCTATTACATTACCTAATGTCAGGACACTTTCCATATTATCACTTACAGAATATCTGTCTCTATATGAGAAGTAATCAAGAAGCAAGTCTTCGCTTATTTCTTTTTTATCTAAATCTGTTCCATATATTGTTCTTCCAATCCATGATGTTATAGATTGGATTGATGCTCCGCTGTATGCATCACTGTACATAGATGAATAATAATTACTGTCATCACGTAAAAACTTTATGTCATCGTCACCTAAGCAAATATTATCCTTGGATGCATTTGAATTGTATTTTTTTACTTCGTCATAATCTGAATATATATCCATATCTGACATTTTCTTAGTAGGATTTGATTTCATAAATACATATGTTCCCAGATGATTAGATACTACTTCAATTTCTTCACCGTTCTTTAAACCGTCACCATCTAAATCATTATTTGCCTGAACCTGTTCATATGTATAACCTCGTAGCACTTTATTTGCTTCTTTATTCATTATACAGTCGAATAACTTTATGCCTGTTCCGGTTCTTAACTTTCCTTCACATAATAACTTAGTATAATAATCTGAGATTCCATCATCATTAGAGTCTTTTTTATAATCTACTGTTTCTCCACCAATCTGTTTATAAATATCTTCCAAATCGGTTGCAGTTGTTGCGTGATAGAACTTTCCACCAGTCTGCTCTGCAATCTGTGTTAACAGATTGATATCTACATCACTTCCTAAACCTATCGAATATATCTTAATTTTCTTTCTGTTTGCCATATTTACTAATGTAGATATATCCGGTCCACCCTCGTTATCATATCCATCTGATAATATCATAATAATATTTCTATTATTTTCTATACTTGATTCATCAAACTGGGCTATGCTTCTCTCTACCGAAAGTCTTAATGCTGTTCCTCCACCATTATAAGAGCGGTTTATCGCATTCTTAAGAAGGTTTTTATCCGTTGTCATACCCTGCGTAAGATTTACATAACTTTCAAATAATACAACAAAGCCACTATCTTTCTCTTCCATTTTATCAATTATCAGATTAGATACTGTATTTCTTAAATATGTAGGATCATTGCTCGACATACTACCTGAACAGTCAACCGCAAAACCAATCTTTAATGGTTTCTTCATATCTTCATCTGAATAATGAATTATTTCAGTATCCCATATCTCATCAAATTCTTTTGAATTAAGAACTATATATGATGAAAAATGCTCTAGCTTTGCTGTAATATTATTGCCATTTATTGTCTGGTTTTCTAATTTGTCTAAATACTGTTCTTCCTCATTATAGTAATATTATTGCAGGAACAAAATCAGGTTTAGACATTATCTAAGGTAATATCTAAGAGTCGCACTCTTACGGAGCATTTTCTGATTTATATTGATACAATGATATTATAAACATTCCCATAAAATCAAAAAATGCATAACATTATTGTTATGCAATCGTAATTTTCAGATATATTATCATAAACTCTTTAAGCCCAACATTCTACCAAACCCATATGATTGTACACCCGCAGATTCCCAAATTGCATCTACATATTTCTAAAAGTCCACCTCTTGTTACCTTTAATCAGTTTAACATATTTTGCGGGTGTATTCAACATTTTTCGACCATTTATATTTTGTATCTTTAGTATTTTTACATCTTTCTATATTCTATGTTTTATACTTTTATCATTTTATGAAATCGGCATTTTTATATTGATTTGAATTTCCACCCCATCTCATAAAAATGCCTTTACAATATTCTTTGCCCAAGCTAAATATCCCGGTACATTTACATCAAGTAAATGCTTAACATTAGCCACCTCTTCTTTAGAAAGGCTTCCTATCTTCTCAAACACACTTCCGGTTGCTTTCGTATTTCCTATAGCTATCATTGCCTTTGCATCGCCACCATATGCAAGATATTTTCCTATTGCCACACCGCCTACTGCGAATTTACCTACTGATACACCACCTAAAGCAATAATTCCCGCACTTATTGCTCCAACTGAAAATATTCCTACCGCAAAGCAACCTACTGCCAAAACACCTAATGACATCATTCCCAAAGCTATCAGACTTATTGACAACATTCCTAAAGAAATTATCCCCATTGATAACATTCCGAGTGAAATAATACCTGTTGCTTTCATACCTATTGCCAGGACGCCTTTAGCGTTTAACCCGATAGCTATAATGCCTTTGGCATTTCTACCTATGTGCCATAATGGCAGACCGCAGAATGTTTTCTTACTTTTTCTTTCGCGCAAATGTTCTTTAACAATATTCAATCCACTATCTAATACATCTAACTGTGAATATTTTTTTGACTTGCCATACGAATAATCTGAATCTGAGTAATCCGTTTTGGCATAATACGCATTAGAATATGCATCTGAATAATTAGGATCTGAGTTGGCGTAATTCGAATCCGAATATTTAGAACCTACGTTGGCATAATTTGAGTCTGAATATTCAGAACCTAAGTTAGCGTAATTCGAGTCTGAATAATAAAAACCTGATTTCTTCCCATACTCATAACTTTCAACGGTATCTTTCATAAGATAATCCAGACTGCATTCAAACAAATTGCTTAAGTGTATCAATTTATCAGTCTCGGGATATGAAATATCACTTTCCCATTTACTTATCGACTGTCTGGATACTCCAAGAATCTCTGCCAGCTGTTCCTGCGTATAATTATTTTCTTTTCTTAATCTTGATAATTTGTTACCTAGTGTCATAATAATCCTCATTTCTTCTTAATCTACATTTTGAGTCTATGTTTGCAGATAATAATACAGTATTTACATAAAATTTAATACCATTTTTAAAGTTCTATATGTAAACTTGCGGTTGCATTGCCTGTTTTATATGAATTTATGGTTTTTGAACCAATTTTCACACTACACATAATCAAATATACTTTGAACAGCATCTGTGATATTTATAATATCTGACATAGCAATTCTGTCCACCTTAGAGAATCCTCTGACATTCATATCCAATAAAGCCAGTTTTTCGCATTGGACATAGCCCTCCGTCTTATCCGTTTTGACTTTTATATGTAAAGGTCCCTCTACTCCCTTGCTAAAAATAGGACAAGCTATTATTTCACCTGTCTGATTAAAGAAATCTTTACTAACCACCAGAACAATGTTGTTTATTCGTTCTACTTTAACTATATCTCCCTGATGTAACGTATTTCTCACTCCCATTTCTCCTTTCCAACTTTTTCACCCCAGTCATATTCTCCATCAAGTTCTATTCGTCCACCATATTCTTCTGCTCGTTCTTCTAATGTTCTGTGCCTTAAAGGTTTTACCAGAATTATTCTTCCATTTGATACATTCACATCCAAAATATCATTTATTGCAATATTAGCCTCTTCCAGAATATTTTTAGGTATTCTAATACCCTGACTGTTTCCCCATTCCTTGACTTGTGTCTGCATATTAATCCTCATTTCTAATACAATATATTAATAGTTAAAAAATTTATAGCTGGTATAGCGTAGCTTAAAGTATATACATAGTATATACCTATATTCTTACTCAGTCAAATCTCTTTATACATTTCATCTAAAATAATTTTATATCATTTATCTAAAAAACGCATTTCAACCTCATCAGTCAAAATGCGTTTTATTTCTATCTTATTACCAGCTTATCAGCCAACCTTTAATTTGAATTTCTGTATCTCTTTTTCTGATGTAACCTTTTCGATACAGGCTCCAAGGCTTGTGAGTTTTCCCTCGAAATTCTCATATCCACGCTGAATATATACGATATCATCTATTGTAGTAAAGCCTTTAGCTGTAAGTGCTGCGATTACAAGTGCTGCTCCAGCACGTAAGTCCGGTGCGCTTATCTCTGCTCCTGTAAGCTGTTCAACACCATCAATAATAGCTGTGTTGCCTTCAACCTTTATATTTGCTCCCATTCTCGCAAGTTCTGCAACATACTTAAATCTGTTCTCGAAGATACTCTCTGTTACAATACTTGTTCCCTTGGATATAGCAAGTGTTACAGCTATCTGTGGCTGCATATCTGTCGGATATCCCGGATATGGTAAAGTCTTAACCTGTGTACTTCTAAGGTCTCTTGTTCCGATAACTCTTACTGCATCATCGTATTCTTCAATTGTACAGCCAATCTCTAATAATTTAGCTGTAATTGCTTCTAAATGCTTTGGAATTACATTTTTAACAAGGACATTTCCGTTAGTAGCTGCCGCTGCAAACATAAATGTTCCTGCCTCTATCTGGTCCGGAATAACTGAATATTCTGTCTTATGAAGCTTCTCAACACCTTTAATTCTGATAACATCTGTACCTGCACCTTTAATGTTAGCACCCATACTGTTAAGCATATTAGCCACATCAACTACGTGAGGCTCTTTTGCAGCATTTTCAATGATTGTGCTGCCCTCTGCAAGTGCTGCTGCAAGCATAATATTAATAGTTGCACCAACTGATACAACGTCCATGTAGATATGGCTTCCAACAAGATGTTCAGCCTTAGTCTTTATCATGCCATGCTCAATTACAACTTCTGCTCCAAGTGCCTTAAAGCCTTTGATATGCTGGTCGATTGGTCTTGTTCCGATATCACATCCACCCGGAAGTGCTACCTCTGCTTCATTAAATCTTCCAAGTAATGCACCAAGAAGATAATATGATGCTCTGATTTTCTTAATATATTCATAATCAACTGTTACTGATCTGATTGTGCCACCATTTATCTTAACAGAATTTCTGCTTTCTCTTTTAACAATTGCCCCAATACCTTCTATTGACTGCAATAACACATTTATATCTCTTACATCCGGTAAATTCGTTACTGTTACTGTCTCATCTGTCATAATTGCTGCTGCTAAAATTGCAAGTGCCGCATTCTTAGCACCACTAATTTCTACCTCACCTTTGAGAGGAGTTCCTCCCTTTATAACATACTGTTCCATTTTGCACCTCATACAATTCAAAATCTATGATTTACTGTCAACATTCAAATTTCTTGTTCTAATTTGTTCTGTTTTGTTCTATTACTCTATATTAATTAGTCTGTATCTATTAATCTGTATTCAAAATTCAAATACTATTTTACGCACAAATACACGCAACAATCCGTTTTCTATACTTTATAAATCTTATAAGTCACATAAATGTTGCGTATTCTATAATCTGATTTAATTATCCAGCCATTAGCTGATTAATCAGATTATAGCACAAAGATTCTATTTGTAAATTACTTTTTATTTTGTTATCAATTTCTTAACAATTTTGTTATATCTTAATTAAGATAAGTAAATGGATTAACCTGCACTCCGTCCTCGATTATCTCGAAATGAACGTGTGGTCCTGTACTATTTCCCGTATTACCGCTAAGTGCAATAATATCTGATTGCGACACAGACTGTCCCTCGCTTACTAAGACCTCACTGAGATGTCCGTATCTAGTACATTTGCCATCACTATGCTTCAATGTAACACAATAACCATATCCATTCATCCAGCCTGCCTGGATAACAGTTCCATCGCACGAAGCCATTACATTAGTACCAATGCTGCATGCCCAGTCTACACCTTTATGAACTGTTCCCCATCTTGCACCAAATGTTGATGAGAGAGTTCCTCCATTTATCGGTTTAATAAATGTTGGTGGAACTGCAGTTCCGACCTCTATAACTCTTGCCTCTGCCTGCTTAGTTATTGTTTCCTGTAAAATATCCCTGTTAGTTTCCTTGCCATTCTTATAAGTAACATTTGCTACAATCGTTTTCACGCCTGCAGAACCCTCATTTAATACATTCTGCTTTGTATTATATAAGTTATCATTATACACATATTCTACCGGCACACTGTATTCCACATCATAAGTCTGCTTCTCTGTTACAACAACTGACAATTCGGCTGCTTTATCGTCTGATGATACCATATTTATTGCCGAATTAAGTTCATTAATCTGTGATGGTTCTACATAACATGGGATAATTTCTACTTTTTCGCCAAATTTCACATCTTTAGAGCCGTCAGCACCTGATAAAGTATCTGTTCCATTTTCTGAGGAATTTTCAGAATTCTCATCATCACTATTAACGCCACTTGCCATTACAGTCGGGAATTTCACACTACTGATGCCCGCTTTGGAAATACTGCAGGTAATCGTTGTATGTCCTCCTATATCATCAAGATGAAGATTCGTACTGAAATCTTCACTGTCATCATATTTATTCTTTACTGCATTGAATAAATATTCAACATCTGCAAGTGAATTAAGTGTAATTATATATCCGTCAATATCTACGACATAAGCTTTCTGTTTTGTATCATTTACTGATAATTCAAATGCATCATAGATTGAAGAACTAAGCTTCGACACTGAATCTGTCTTACCAAATGCTTTCTTAGACTTCTTTATATCTATATCTGCATCTACGAATTGTAATGATGTACTTTCATCATTAATTCGCTTTCTGGCTTCCTTTATGGCCTTCTGTATACTCTTATAGCTTAAGGAATTACCTGCCTTCTTCCCATTTATATAAACCGTATAATAATTATTTGTAAATGTATGCCCTGCTATTCCGCTAACCCACGAAAAATTCATTACCAAAATCATACATATAATAATAGAAGTAAATATAAATGTTAACATTATTTTCTTTGCTTTTTTTGTAAATCTATGCATTGTTAATTCATCTCTTATTTCTGCAAATTTTCAACCAGCTTATCAATAGTCCTCTCCACATCTAATCCAGCTTCATCTACTACGATGTCCGCATACTTCTCATACAATTTACATCTTTCTTCATACAAATCTTTAAGTGTCTGTCCGTCTTTCAATACGACACCTCTGTTTTTAATATCACCAAGACGGCTGTTTAATGTATCATAATCTAATTTAAGATATACGACACGACCTATCTGTTTATAATGCTCCATAGCTTCTTTGCCATATATGACGCTTCCGCCTGTCGCAATTATTGTCTTATTACCATTAATTTCTGAATTAATCTTATTCTCGATTTCTATGAAACCGTCCACACCCTCTTCTGCAATAATATCTTTAAGTAAACGCCCATCTTTCTGCTGTATCACAATATCCGCATCTACAAAATGATATCCTAATATCTTCGCTAATACTACACCGACTGTACTTTTTCCAACACCCGGCATACCTATCAGTATAATATTATTTTTCTTCTGCTCCATCATCGCTGTCCTCTTTTCGTCTGTTTTCGAAATATACAAATCTGTCTATTGCATTCAGAATATTTGCAAAATTCTCTCTTGGCGCTACATCTATATATTTCTTAAGAATCTCTGTCTCGGCATCATTTCTGTATCTTCCATAGAAAATATCGAAAAGATTATGACCTCTTACAAATATTCTTATGTTTTCCATATTATTTTTCAAATCCTGTTTATTGGAAATGCGCACGTTTTTAATTCTGCACATACGTTTCATACTTGGAAGCTTATAAAGGTAATCTTTATATTTTTTCCATAGAATATTATAGAAGTCTTCTTCACTTTTGACAACACCAATTTTTGCCATAATCTTTGGATCTAAGAAATAATTTTCAAATGAATAATACTTAAGCACTAAAACATTTCTTGGTGTGACTCTTGGTAGATTCTCCACATCCTCCTTGCCACGCTGCGCATAGTAACTGCACAACTGTTTCACAAGATATCTTGGGTTCTTACCGTCACTGTCTCTTATCATAAGGAACTGGTCCTTAAGATATAACTTGTTAATATATTTAAGATTAGCATAAGTCTTTATATTAGTACAACTGTTAGTCGGTATTATCGATATTCTCTGCAACATACCATCTTCATCATATATCTCTGAATAATATTTTTCAAGTAGTAATGGTAATCTGTTGCTGTCCTGTTTACCCTCGACAATGAATACAAAGCTTACATTCATAAGGTCATTTGCAGTATAACCTAAATCATCTAAGATATCATCGATGTCTACGTTCTCATTTACGGTTGTATAGAACTCATCATCTAATACTACCTGCTTAATCTGTCTGCTTGAGAAATTAAATATCATATTAGGAGAATGTGTCGAGAAAATGACCTGATTCTTCTTCGATAATCTGTACAGAATCTCACTTGCCGACTTCTGAAGCTGAGGGTGTAAATAACTTTCCGGGTCCTCAATCATAATAATACTTGGGACTCTGCTGCTTTCCTCAATATATGCTTCAATAAGCGATAACAGATAGATACTCTTAGTACCTGCACTCATTGTCTCAATATTATTAGCTGTTCCCCTGTCCTTATTGCCAAGCACCGTATTAATCTTGAAAAAGCCCTCGAAATCACAGGTTGCCTTATATTCAATATATTGAGAATGTACTCCATTCTTTGCAAAATATTTATTAACCTGCTCCGCAAATCTGTTAAGATTCTGATTGTATAATTTATATTCGAGCAATTTAGCTGTTTCATGTACGCTAAATTCCTGTGGCTGCTTCTTCTCTATCATTCCGATACATTCGAAACATCTGTTACATTTCTTGCTCTTATCAAACATACATATGTCTTCTCTTACATCAACTAATTCCATATTGCCCTGAAGTCTCAATAAATCGTCCTGATATTCCTTAATATTTCTCTCGTTATCGATGAAATACACTTTAGGGAAAACTTCTTTGATATATTTATTATTCTTTCTGAATCCGTCAGAATATTTCTCTTTTCCCTCTTTATTCATCACATATGTAAATGTAAGTTTATTATCCTTATATGATGGCAGTTTCTCACAGAAATCTCTGTGCCACACCTCATATTTCTTATATTTTGATACTATTCCACGCTCATGCAGAAGTTCTAAATCTTCCTCTTCGATATCAAGTGTAATTCCTATCTCGATATTTTTTCCACTTTCATTAAAGTTCTCACTTCGTATCTCATACATTCCTGCCACAGCACGAATTGCATCTAACACAACTGTTTTACCTGTACTGTTCTTGCCCACAAGGATAAATGCATTATCAATATCCTGTACTTCTAAATGTCTTACTGACTTGAAATTATCAATAGTTATTGCACTAATCTTCATTAAGCCCCACGCCCTTTTACATTAAATTTTAGATTTCGCCAACTCTTAATTCATTATATATTTTACTTTTTAGTCTACATACAACCTTTATGTAGTCCCATACCTTTTCAACTTAAAATCATATATTTTACATATAATTTTATATATTATTTTTTTGCTACCGAATAACCAAATTTACCTAATTTTTTGCCTAATTCAAAATATTCTCCATGTGAATAAGAAACAAGCCCTGCCTTATTCAGGTTGAATTTACCTGTTTTATCCATATATTTATCGTCAATATTTACAGATACCACCTCTGCGATAAACATATGATGACTTCCAAGTTCCTTAATCTCCACAACACGACATTCTATATTTACCGGACTTTCTTCGATTCCCGGTGCTTTTACCACTTTTGAAATACTCTTATGTAGATTCATCTCCTTGAATTTATCCACGTCTCTGCCTGATTTTACACCACAATAATCTGTAGCATATGCCAAATCACTTGTCACAAGATTTACAACGAATTCCTTAGTCTCTTTAATGATGTCATACGAATATCTCTCAGGTCTCACTGAAATAGATAGCATTGCAGGATTAGTACATATAGTTCCTGCCCAGGCAACCGTAATAATATTCGCTTTCTCATTTTCACGCTGACAACTTACCATAACTGCCGGTACAGGATATAACATATTGCCCGGTTTCCAACTCTGTTTAGCCATATATACCTCTTTTCTATGCATTTCCTCCATTTATCGTCTCTAATAATGCCGGAATAAACTGTTTCTTTCTTGACACTACGCCTTTTAGAATTACTGAATTATTCTCTATCTTGGTATTAAATGCTTCCTCGATTATTGAATCTGCACCATTTCCCACGAATATAACCTCTGTTGATTCTGCAATTATATTTGTAAACATAAAATATATTATATTAAGTCCATGTTCCTTATATGCCTTTGACAGATAGGTGCTTAATTTCTCTTTAATATCTGCAAGTTCATCAGCATTTAACGAATTAATCTGACCGACACCAATATTCATATCACCGATTGTGAATTTCTTAAAATCCTGATAGAAGATTTCTTCAGGTGATTTACTCTTTAGATTGCTTCCCGCTTTAAACATATCTGTTGAGAATTTCTCGATATCAATGTTGGCAATTTTAGCCAATGTCTCAGCTACCATCTTGTCTATTGCTGTGCAGGTAGGCGAACGGAACATCAATGTATCTGAAAGAATTGCCGCACATAACAGACCTGCCATATCAGCCGGAACATCAACTCCTGCCTCCATAAATAACTGATATATTATGGTTGCCGTACAGCCAAGTGGCTGGTTTCTGAAAAATACCGGTGATACAGTTTCTAATGAACCGATTCTGTGGTGGTCGATTATCTCTAGTATCTCTGCATTTTCAAGTCCGTCAACTGCCTGACTTCTCTCATTATGGTCTACAAGAATTATCTTCTTCTTATCTGCATTTAACAGATTACGTCTTGAAATCATTCCCACGTACTTGCCTTTTTTATCTTCAACCGGGAAATCTCTGTATCTTTTCTTACCCATTACACTCTTGATGTCTTCTGTGAAATCATCTGTTCTGAATGTAATAAGATTCTCTCTGCTCATAAAATAACTAATCGGCATACTCTGGTTAATAAGACGTGCAACTGTATAAGTATCGTGTGGCGAACTGATTACCGTACAATTATGTTCTTCTGCCATTTTCCTGATAGTCATTGATACATTTGCACCCTCACACACTACGATACAGCCGGCGTTCATCTCTATCGCACACAACTGTGACTCATATCTGTTACCTAAGATAACTAAATCTCCCTCTTCGATATAGTTCTCCATAAGGTCAGGATTAGCTGCCGCAATCAGAACCTTGCCCTCTGTATAATATGCTTCTATATTTCCACATATCATAGTTCCGTCAACTGTATCTACTATATTACTATATGCTGTATGGGCAGTAGATAATATCTTACTGTCTCTTACGTCCATATATGCTTCTGCTATATCTTCCGTAGTAATTACACCCTCTAATCTGCCATGATTCGTTATAGGAAGTGTAACTACATTTAATTCCTTCATTAAATTCCATGCTCTCTTAAGAGATATTTTACGGCTTACCCCTTTCGTCTCCCTGATTTCAATATCTTTTACCTGCGTTCCGATATCATTTACATATCCCGGTATATCTATATTGAAATAATCTAAGACAAACTGAGTCTCTTCATTAACCTGACCTGCTCTTTTAGCCACATACTCCCTGTCATCTATCTGGTTTTTAAGATATGCATATGCTATGGCTGAACAAATAGAATCCGTATCAGGATTCTTATGACCGATAACATATATCTTATTATTTCTCATTGCCATATTCTTCTCCATTCCGCAGACACAGTTATGATGCCGGTTTCATCGATGTCTCTATATTTACATTGTCTGCATTCTTAGTATCTGTTAATGAACCTGATGAACAACTTTTGAAGTCGAAACCAAGTCCAAATATAATTCCTAACATTATCAACGTGTATACAAGAATAATTGCTATCCATATTACAGCCGCTTTATTAAATTGTATCCACTTCTTTATTCTGTTACTTTTTGCCATAATTAGTTGTATGCCTTTCTGCTTTGTTATTACTTTGCTATTACTTTGTTATTAATTTTTAACTATTATTTATTCTTCTTATTTCCTTTTGCTGCTTTATTCTTCTGTGGTTTAGCTTTCTTCTCTTTCTTACCATTAACTAAACGATTAAGACCAAATGGCTGTCTCTTGTTCTGCTTACGTTTTAAGAACAGATATCCCGTAAATTCACCAAATAATCCCAACACTAAGTAAATTGCCGCAAACATCATATAATGAAAATCTCTATATAGTATTATTACCGTTGGTATGTAAAATATTGCAAGTGCCACCGGAATAAGTACACTGAAATTATATTTCTTAGAATGTATAAGGCAGGCAATAAATACAAATATTGTATTTACATTTAATAAAATCATCGGAACAAGTACCTGTGCCAGATTGCCTGTAAACATACATGCAAATGGAAGCACATAGAAGAAAACAGTTGCCAGACCTAATATTATATACATAGATTTTATGCTCTGTTCGTATTTCTTCTTATCTTTATCACTTAAATTACTATAATTCGTCAACATATCTGTATAGGCTCCATTTCTTTTTAGTTTCACTTATAATTATTCTATCTTAATTTACCTTATATAACAAGTAAAAAAACACTAAACTTCGCTCATACATATTATAGTTTATATCATCTTTTAAAGTTAATTTGACAGATATAAACATCAGAAATTTACTTTAAATTCTATTATGTATATGCGAAGTTTTAGTTATCATTGCTCATAATATCCATTTGTACTATATTCCGACCATTTTTTATACATATCCTTATAATTATCCTTTATAAACGCTTGTATCTTACCTATTTCTTTATCTGTAAGAATTCCCCTCTTTTGAAGAATTGTATCTCCATTATTTTTAACAAAAAACTTAGCCGAACCGGCTTCTGTAAGTTTCCTATCACTGGCATGAACATGCATACATTCAACTGTGCAAAATGAAGTAAAATACAAATAATAACCGGCTACCTTAAATTCATAATACTTTGGCATTATTCATCCTCCATAAATTTTTTGTTTTTTCTGTAATAATCTATAACTATCTGAATCTCAATATCGTCCATAGATGTCTCTAATATTTCTTCTGTCTTTGATATTACAAGTGCCCTGTCTGGTCTGTTAAGATTCAAAATTCTAAAACCCTCTTCACACTTTGTAAATGCATAACCATTTATAATCATGTCTGCATTGTCTGCAACCTTTTTTATATCAATCATTTTCTATCTTTACCCCCTTAATTGGTTTCAGAAAATCTTCAGGCAAAATATAAAGATTCTCCAGTATAGGTATCAAATCAATATATTCTTCTTCACTTTCTTTATTATGTTTATATTTTGCCATAACAACAAGATAACCATTATCCCATTCTTTTACATCTGTGTATCTTTCTAATGAATATGGTGCCTTAAATCTTATTACATAATCCCCATAACGAAATACTGTAAAATCATCTTTATTACTAAGAAATGCATAATCAGAATCCATATTTTCACTTCCTTTTCAAAAATTGTAATACTATCTCCGTTTTTAATAGTATTACTATATATGGTGTAGCCTTCAAAGTATATTTACTATGTTTTAAATACTCTTTATACAACTTTCTATATATAATATATCCGATAGATTCAAGTATTACAAGAACTTCGTGACTTTTGTCGATAAAATTAGTATAATATAAGATAGGTATTAACGAAAAAATTGTAGCATATTTGTATACAAAACGGAGGTATTACGTGGAATTAAAAGACATTCAGACAATCAGTCTAAAAATCAAAGAAAATATTAACAAAGTAATTATTGGTAAATCAGAAACTATTGATTATATTATTACTGCAATAATCGCAGGTGGACATATTCTGCTTGAAGATACACCAGGTACAGGTAAGACGGTTTTAGCTAAATCTCTTGCCAAATCGATAGACGGTACATTTAACAGAATACAGTTTACTCCTGATTTACTGCCATCTGATGTAACAGGTCTTAACATTTTCAATCAGGCGACACATTCTTTTGAATTCGTGGAGGGACCTGTTTTCTCAAATATTTTATTAGCCGATGAGGTCAACAGGGCAACTCCAAGAACACAGTCAAGCTTACTTGAATGTATGGAGGAAAAACAGGTTACGGTAGATGGTGAAACAAGAATTTTAGACAAGCCATTTTTAGTAATTGCAACAGAGAATCCAATTGAGACAGCAGGTACATTTACTCTTCCCGAAGCACAGTTAGACCGTTTTATGATGCAATTATCAATGGGTTTCCCTACACCTGACGAGGAATTAGCTATTATCGAACGTTTCATTGCATCTAATCCGATTGATGAATTAGCACCTGTATGTACGAAAGATGACATTTACAATATGGGCGTTGCCGCTAAAAATGTCTATGTTGATAAATCAGTCCGTAAATATATCGTAGACATTATTAATGCTACCCGAAATAATTCTTCAATTTCATCAGGCATAAGTCCACGTGGTACACTTGCACTTCTTAAGGCAGTTCAGGTCTATGCAGCCATTAATGGCAGAGATTACGTAATTCCTGAAGATGTAAAGGCACTCTCAGTTCCTGTGCTTGCACACAGAATTATTTCATATACAAACATTGCCAAAAATTCCAACAAAGCTTCCATTATTAACGGAATTCTTGACTCTGTTCCTGTTCCTACAGAGAATTTTCAAAACGTTATCGCATATTAAGATTAGTTCAGTAAAAGCCGTTTCAAATACAAACACATATATATGTGTTTGATGTAACGCACACTTTTGATACACTAATCAATTAATCTAAGTTGACACATATATGGAGAATTTATTTATATGATATTACTCATTGCATTTGTATGCGCACTACTTCTTATGGGACTTCAGCGCCTTTTATATAAGAAGTTATGGAATAAAAATCTTGATGTTAAAATCAGCTATAAAACAACAGATTGCGTGGCAGGTGAAGAAAACGAACTTAAGGAAGTTATTACTAACGACAAGTTTCTTCCAATTCCAATGCTTCATGTCAAGTTCGATACCCCTAAGAGTTTCATCTTTGAAAATGAACGCAATTCATCAATCTCCGATAACTATTATCGCGATGATGTATTTACGGTTATGGGACACCAGTCCGTTACGAGAACCCTTAAATTCACCTGTACCAAGCGAGGATGTTTCTATATGCACGACACGAATATTACGTCCAGCGACTTGTTTATGAAGCTTACCTTAACTGATAAATGTAGTAACCACGCTGTAATAAATGTATTTCCACGCAAGGTTGATTTAGCATTTTTTGACATACCTTTTAAGACAATAACCGGAAATTTTGTAACACAGAAAACATATATTGAAGACCCTTTTGAATTCAAAGGGATACGAGAATACCAGCCATATGACGGTATCCGTAAAATTAATTATAAAAGCTCTGCCAAATTCGGCACTCTGCAGGTTAATACATTCTTTATGACTTCATCTCAGGAAGTCCGTATTATCCTTAATCTTGATGCGCAGACTTATTCAAGAGATGACAGACTTATCGAAAGTATCATAAGTCTTGCAAGTTCCATAGCGGAACGTTTTATACGCGCCGGAGTCTCTGTCGGTTTAATTACTAATGGAGTTGACTCCTACACTAAAGAGCAGATTTCTAAGGAATCAGGTGCAGGCAATCACCATATGTTATCGATTGATACAGCCCTTGCACGTATTGATACACATGCCGAAAATATTGATTTCGTACAGGTTCTTAACAGTTGTTTTGATACCGTAAATGAAATGACTTATTATATTGTAATCTCTAACAATCGTAGTAATGAAATCATTAAAGCTTATGAGGAAGCGAAACTTCGTGGTGTTTCTTCGCTTCTTATCATCCCTGAACTTAAGCAGTTCGAAGTTAAAGAAGAGATTAAAGATATGATAAAGTGGGATATTGACTACTAAAAGAGGAGGATACATATTTGAAGAAAATTTTAAATTTCGCAAGTACAACGATTTATCTCATTATGTGTATCTTGTTTACCGAATTAATTTATATATATTTTTCGGATATATTATTAAACAACCATTCAACGTGGCCTATATGCATTTCTGTAATTGCAGGAATTGTCCTAATCGATTATATAGCCAGAAAATATATTAAGAATTTAATCCTGTTTTTCTTAATACATATATTGATTATCGGAGGTTCTATAGCCATTTCATCGGTATTAACAGACAGACTTCTGCTTGGCTGTATTTCATTTGCCTATCTGCTTATGGCAATAAATTTCTGGAAAACAGATGTTAACGAAAGAAGTCGTGTTGTAATCGATATACCTTTTGGTGGAATCGTTGCATTCATAATTGTCTATATACATAGCTCATATGGACTTTCGCCAATTGTCCATAACTATGCATATGTTGGTGGAATTGCTTTCTTTCTCTTATATTTTATAAGAGATTATTTAGATAAATTTTTATCATATTCTCTCAGCAGCGAGAATTTCTCAGATGAACTTAAACGTACATTTACAACTAATTTCTCGTTTATCGCATTATTTAATGTAATTATAGTTCTGTTGATTATAGTAACAAATTCTTTCTTTTCGGACAGTAGTTTTAATATAATAGGCAGATTTTTCAAATGGCTTGCCAAGAAATTCTTTAAGCTATTTGCACGATGTACAAATATGACTGATAAGGTTGAACTAGAGCCGGTAACAGCACCTAATATCAATGATGATGGTGATGGCGATATATACTATGCATACACTTCAAAGCATAGTGGTCCGAATATTGGAAATATGATTTTCAAAGTATTCCAGGTAGTTATATTCATAGGAATTATTGTCGGAATTATATATGTTATCTATTCATTTATTAAACAATATATGCACCGCAATAATAATACCAATGACGAAATCAAGGATACAAAAGAGACTGTTAAACGTACGTCAACTTCCCCTAAGAAAGAAGATGGCTTTCTAAAGAAAATGATTTTCCATTCAAATCGTGATAAGATAAGAAAAATATATCTTAATAAAGTAAATGCAAGTACAAAGAAAAATAACCGAATCATTATAAGAAAGAGCTACACGCCTGACCAGATAAGCAATTCAATTAATAAAGAAGAGAATGATTCAGTTTCTAATAGAAATCTAAATGAACTTACATCACTTTATGAAAAGGCAAGATATTCGAATAGTGAAATTACAAAATCAGATGTAGAAAATGCAAAGAGAATTCTAGATGATAAATAAAACCGGACTTATATTAATAATCAGATATTTAATACGAGTTGTAGTCTGTTATTCACTCCCTCATAATTCCTTAACCTAGTGGAACTAAATGTCGCCAGATACAAAAAGCCGGTACAGTAAATCAAACGTGCTTCGCTTGAACGGAGATTTACTGCACCGGCCTTTTGAATCAATTAACTAAATCATTATATTATTCCAAGTATATTTGCAATAAGTACTGCTGCTGTTAATAGAGATACCCACAAGTTTACGTTCACTATCATCTTTATTCCATCAGTTTTCTTACGCTCACGTCTATTTAACTCAGTAAGAAGTTCTTCTGTTCTGCTAATTGAATCTTCGTTATTATGCTCAATTATTGATTTTATCATCGTTGGCATTGTAGCAACTCTGTCTACCTTAGCAGTAAGTTCATTAATCTTTTCTTCATTCTTCTTAATACGGTCCTCTATCTCTAATAATGTGTCTGTATAATCTTTTGCATTAAGTGTTTTGATTTTAGCATCAAGAGTATCCATAACTTCTGATGAGTTCTTTTCATTAATTAACTGCTTTACTCTCTCTAATTCTGATAAAACTGCATTTTCATTAATTTCGCTTACGATTGTTTCAACTCTATGTATTTCATTGATAACTTCGCTTACATTAATGGAATCTAATTTAGTATTTGCTTTAGCTACCTCATCTAATACTGAATCAGAATTGATATTCTTAAGTGCTTTATTAATCTTGTCTATCTCGATTAATAATACATCGGAATTAACCTGTGACATAGTCTCATTGATGGCTGATAATTCGTTTATTATCTCATCAAAGTTAATTCCCTTAACTGTCTCGTTGACTTTCTGAATCTCGACTAATACCTCATTTGAATTAATCTCGTCAATTGATTTATTAATCTTATCGATGCCCTCTTTGACATCATATACATTCATATCATTAAGTGATGTATTTATTCTGCTGATAGCTTCTAATACATCATTATTACTGATTTCTTCGAGAGACTTCTGAACTTTATTAATGCTTTCAATTATATTCGAATCATCATATACTTCGATTGATTTATTGTCCTCTGCTTCACGCATTGCGTCAAGTTCAGTCTCAATCTTTCTGCTGATTCCTCTTAAGAATTTAGCATTTTCCATATTCTGGACTCTTAAATCTTCAATTCTTGAATTAATATTCAATAAGATTTTCTTCTCATCATTAGCTGCCAGATTCGAATTATTAATTCCTGTTGGTGTCTCCTGTTTCTTTATTACTGTTGTGAGTAGTCCCATAACCCGTTCCTCCTTTTTGCCTATATGTTTATGTTATATTTATTATATACAGTTGAATATCACATCATTTAAGCTGAAATGCCGATTGCATTTTAGCTTTATATATTGTACATAAATTTATTTCTGCTTACTTGCTTATACATTGCGTTAAATTTATTCCTGCTTACTGTAATCAATACACTGCATATCTACTTTAACTATCTTCCATGCATCATCTATCAGATTAAGATATACTGTTGCCGTAGATGTTCCTGCACCGTAATAATTCTCTACGATTCCGCTAAGCATCGAAGTTCCTGTAACTGCCGCAAATTCATAGTTATATGTTACCTCCACAATTACCTTATCAGGATATGTGAAAGATTTAATCTTTGGCGAAAGTGTTTTCATATCAAGTATTCGTAATGATGCGCCGTCAGGCTGTTCTATCGCTGCATCTAATGCCTCAAATGTTGCTTTGGCTGATGCTCTTGCCTCTTCTGTATTAGCATACAAATCACAAATATTTTCGTAATTCTTCGTCTTATCCATCGCATATTCATACATCGTCTTTACAATAAATGTAGAATATTCATAAATCTTCTGTTGTACATCAGGCTTCATTGCGAAATCTTCTGTAGTAATCTCCACGCTTGCATTATTATCTGTAACATATTCTGTCTTGGTAATCTCGCCTGAATCATCTAATGTTACTGAAATCGTGTGGTCACCTGAAAACATTTTATTAATTACATAAGTATCCTTTGTACCATCTTCTGATGTACTCTTCTTATATGAACTTATGTCTTTACCATCCATAAATACCTGTTTACCTGCCGGCACAACGATATTGTAATCACTTATAAAGAACCTGTCCACAGCCACTTTCCATGTACTGAAAAATAAATGTGTATGCTTCTTCTGTTTATGTAATGTTATCGTATATGTCTTAGGCGAATCATCATTACCAATATAGTAAGTTACAACATATGTAATCTTGTTACCCTGCTCAACCGGTTTACTAAGCTTGTATCCCTTGATTGAACCATATATTTTCTCGCCCTCGCATTTATTTTTAAACTTATCCAAATCAATGAAATCTGTCTCTTTTACATCTATCATTTTATACATTTCCGTATAATTATTAGTGACATAATAAGAGAAATATTCCTCTGCATATCTGTATGGGGAACTTGCTCTTTTACCAAGTGCAAGAAATATGCCAAGTCCACCACATACAGCTAGTACAAAAGCTATCCTTAGAAATTCCCTGAAGAATGATATTATTCTCTTCTTCACACTCTTCTTAGGTTTTTCTGCTGTTTTCTCACCGTCATCGGATTTTTTATTATTAAATAATTTCATCTGTTAATACCTTCTATATATTATTTTTGCAATTCAATAACTCTGCCCGAATACTTACATAATATCATAATAAAAATATAATATCAACAAGTGAATGTCAGGCATTTACTTAATTGCAATGAATTTATTACCGGTATTCTCAAACATTGCTCCTGCCTCATCCTGCCCCATTTTATAGGTCTGACCTGTTACCGGATTAAGCATTACAACATTGTAGAAATCGTATCCGACAACAAGTACATAATTAGTTCCGTCAGTTGATGCAAGCACCGGTTGTCCGTTCCATACATAATATAGAACCTCACTAAGTGAGCAGCCTGTCAGGTCTAATCCTATTTTATTAGAAATCTTTTCATTAATTATCTGAACTGAAGTCTTACCACCGGCAAGTTCTGATGCAACATCTGCATTTACACCATTATGCATAAGTATTGCCTGAACGCATAATGCTAGCTGTGCCGTACTATTGCCACTCTCGGCAGTTCCGGTAAATGCCACATCTGTCAATTCATACTGGGTTGGTTTACTCATTCTCGCCCATACATAGTCACCGCTTTCGCTGATAACCACGCCTGCTGTCTTATCTGCTGCTATTATAGCATCAGATACATTATCTGAAACTGACTGCATTTTGCCCTGTCCATATACATAATATTTATCTTCGCTATTTATAAGTTCACGAATACTTAATGAATTAGTCTCGCTGAAACGAATTTCCTTAGGATAGAGAGATTTAAGCTGACTTGAAGTCGTTACTTTCTTAACAAATGATATAACAACTTCTTTCTTCTTCAAATCTGTTGTTATAATACCTGATGATACAACGCTTGTATCTTCTTCCTCATTACCAAATATCTGATAGTCACTTGATTTAACATAAGCGTTACCTTCAGGTGTTTTCTGCACTCTTGTTAAATTCACCATATTATCTGATACATTAGCACCTGATATATAGTAGCCTTCTTTACTATAGCTCTTTAACTCTTCTCCCTTAATATCTGCTATTATAACCTTGTTCATTCCAACCGTAACATTACCATTATTATCTTCTATAATGTCACTTTCAAGTGCATCGCCATATACCATATCATCACCTAAGAAGCCTAATACCTTAAGTTTATGACCATCTTCTGCCTTTATCTCACATTCTTCGCCATTTTCAAGATTAAGCATTTTCACTGAACTGCTGCCCTTATCATTGCCATCAGTTTCCCATGCAACGATATTACCATTACTGTTGACAGCATAATTATCTTCCTTAAGATTCGAAATAACCTGCACGTATTCACTACCTGTCAAATCAATAGAATACACGCTATCACTTAGCATTACATACATTATATCCTTGTCATTTACATAAGATAATCTGCCCATTGTCTGTTTCAAAATATCAAATTTCCTTGTAAATGGAATAAATATCTTCTCTTCCACAAGGTTCTTCTTATGATTATATTCATACAGGCTCACACCGACCATTCCCTCATGCTCACCACGATTCATATAACCATACACGATGAATTTGACATTTCCATCGTTATCCACAGATACCACCTGAAAATCATTATCATTGTTAGTATCTCTTATATCCGCTGTCTCCACCTCTTCAAATGCAAATAACGAATATACTTTATTCTCACCTATATCCATAAGCCACAGACCGTTTTCCTTGGCAAATGCAATATAACTCGTATCATCACTTGATTTAAACTCGACATCTGAATTCTCTGAGATTCCAAGATTAACTCTGTACGCTGAAATATTCTGATTATTTGCATCAAATATCTGGTTCATTGTACGCTCATAATCTAACAGATAAATCTCGCTGCTTGTCCATTTCACCCTGAAGAATTCAGTAACAGTATAATACTGGTATGCATCATAATCATTCAATGCCTTTATCTTATATACTAATTTATAGCAGCCGATATCTCCTAATATCTCCTGTACTCTGACAACCGGATTAGTTACCTTCTCAGGCTTTAAATCACCCCACGTAATCTGTTTATAGCTTGAGTGGATATTTACCTTTCCGAAATTCGAATTATCCTCCGAAGCATTTGTTTCAAGATAATTAATTATATTCTCTGATTCTGTATCACTAAATGTTGAATCACTGAATTTCTTTGCAAATTCCATCTCTTCCTTACAATGATTCTCTGTAAGCTGCTTAATACGTGTGTAGAAATACACATTTTCATTTCTGTCAGTTGTAAGTCTTATAACCAGATAATATTCTGTGTCAGCTTCTATCATATTATCTAACTGAATATCAATGTTAGTGTAATCTCCATCTGTCTTGATATTTTCTGCTTTAACCTCAGTTTTCTCAATAAGTCTTTCACAATCTAAGGTTCTTACTTCAAATTCTGCCCCCATTACCACATTTTCATGGTTATTTACTCTTACAGTGATTTTTCTCTCTTCATTAATAGGAGTAATGGTATCACGCATATACTTAGTCTCCATCTCCGTCGTATATCCGAATAACTCATTAACCTCGATATCATTGGCACTGGCAGTCTCTCCTGATGCCATAAATGATATGGTAGGAAGAGTCGGCTCTCCCATAATTATATTCTTGTCTTCTTTCTTATCTCTGTTTATGAAAAAATATATTCCTATTACTACCGCAAATACAAGCAGCAGAATCACAAATTTGTTAATTATGTTTTTCACACTAATCTCCATTCCGCAAGCACATAGTGCCGGAGGAATCGCGAGCCAAATGTCAGATTTGGCTCTGCGATAAATGCTAAATGTGGCGCCTGCAACACATTTAGCTGTGTGAAAATTCAGATATCAATCTGTATTTTCACACCATTCTCCATTTCCGAGCGACTTATCGCTCTTCCTACTCTTCACAGGTACACTATAGTAATAACTTAACTATAGTTGGTGTGATATTGAACTCTTTAATCATTCTGTCAAGAGCTTCTCTTTCTCTATTACTTTCTTTATTATTTTCTATATTATTTTTTTTATTGCTTTCTATATTACTTGCTTTATTTTTTTCTTTATTGCTTTCTATATCATTTGCTTTATTATTTTCTTTACTTACTTCTGTATTGTTATCTATGTCTTTAACTTTATTTCTCACTGCCCTTATAAGCAGGTTCTTAGGAGTATGCTCCATATCTATAAATTCTAAAATCTCTGTTTGATATCCCTTAATCTTAAGCACTTCAGCCCTGATGGCATCTGTCATTATCGCAGACATTCTGTCTTTAAGTATTCCATAATTAAGTACCGGAGACATCATCTCATTTTTAATCTGTTTATTTATCTCATGCTGACAACATGGTACTGACAGAATAACTTTCGCGTTCCAGCTTACTGCTTTATATAATGCATAATCAGTCGCAGTATCGCAGGCATGCAATGTCACAACCATATCGACATTATTTTGTCCCTCATAATCAGCAATATCTCCTAATTTGAAAATCAGCTTGTCATATCCATATTTCTCACTTAACTGATTACATTTATTAATAACATCTTTCTTCAAATCAAGACCTGTTATTCTGACATCTAATCCACACAATTCACGCAGATAATAATATATAGCAAAAGTAAGATAGCTCTTTCCACAACCAAAATCAATTATATTGATTTCCCTGTTCCTTGGCAGCTCTCTTACTATATCCTTTACAAATTCCAAAAACCTGTTAATCTGTCTGAATTTATCATAACGTGGTTTTAGCACATCACCCTTTGTATTCATTACCCCTAAATCTATCAGAAATGGTACAGGTATTCCCTCTTCAAGAATATAATGCTTCGTCCTGTTATGACTCAGATCATTTACCTTTACCGATTTTGACTCTATTAATCTGGCAGCCGACTTCTTTCTGTTAATCGTTATCTTGCCCTTTTTACTAACTAAGATATTTACGACAATATCATTAGTAACTATCTCACATTGCTTGAAGCTATTTGTAATCATATTATCAAGATAGGCTGCAATTTCAGTAGATGTATAATTGTGGTGAAGTACCTGATTACCAACATATTCTGTTGCCTGAAACATAAGCTCTGAATTAATAAGAACTGCTCTTACCTTTATCTTACTGATTCCATCTTTGTCTCTGGGATTACTTACAATTACTCTTATAAGATTTCTATCCATATATTTAATTAATTCATCACGTAATATTGTTTCCACTGAAATTGTCCTTTCTCTATTTATCCTAAAATATCTTCTGTATAAGCTCTTAAGATTTCACCGACACTCCATGCCTGTGCGTATGCACCTCTTGAAATATTAGGCTCATTTCCATCGAATATCTCTGCAATCGAACCAACACAACCATCTCTTAAATGGTCTTTTAATGGCTCTATCATATGAAGTGCATATGCCTTTGTCTCATCATTCTTACCAAATACTTTTAAGTACGCAGTAATCAAAGCACCTAAAGGATATGCCCATGTTGTTCCCTGATGATATGCTGCATCTCTGTCATGAAGCTTACCTTTATAATATGGCTGGTATTCCGCATCATCTTTAGAAAGAGTTCTAAGTCCATATGTTGCATAAAGTTCACTTATAACTTTCTCTACAACTGCTTTACTCTTCTTCTCATCTAACATTGTATAAGGAAGTGAAACTGCATATATCTGGTTTGGTCTAATCTTAGCATCTCCAACATTACCATCTACCACATCATACAGACACTTATCTTCTTTATTCCAGAATTCTTTATTAAATGACTCTTTTGCTTTCTCTGCCATCTTAGCATATTCTTCTGAAGTCTTTCCATATTCTGAAATTGCACCAAAACGCTTGCTTAACTTCTCCATTACACGCAAAGCATTGTACCATAAAGCATTTATCTCTACAGGTTTACCATGCCTTGGAGTAACTACCCATGTTCCAACTCTTACGTCCATCCATGTAACCTGGTCATATCCGCCGCCTGCGTGAATAAGTCCATCATCTTCCATATATATTGAGAAATCCGTCTTAGTGCTGTAGAAATGAATTATTTCTTCGAGTTTAGCATATATTTCTTCTCTGATAAATTCGTAATCTTCTTCATTGCCTGTATATTCTAAGTATTTATCAACCGAATAGAAATACCACATTGAAGCATCTGCGGTATTATAGAATGGTTTTAAGCCTGCATCTGGAAATACATTAGGCACAAGTCCTTTATCAACATATTTAGCAAATGATTTAAGTATTTCTCTTGTATCATTAAAACGTTTTGTCGACAATGTAAGTCCCTGTAATGCAATCATTGTATCTCTGCCCCAGTCTGTAAACCATGGGTAACCTGCCATAATTGTCTTATTTCCTGTTGATTCTCTTCTTACAACAAACTGGTCTGCTGCCTGAACTAAAGAATTAGCAAACTCATCTGTATATCCAGCATTTTCCTTTATCTTCTTAATTCTTTCCGTTCCCTTTTCAATCGTTACAAATGCATCTTTTTCAAATTTCTTCTCAATAGAACAGATTACAGATATTTTCTTATGTTCAAATGGTGCTAACTTAACTACAACTTTATATGGTGTATAGCTGTTATTAATTGGTTCGCCACCTGTATTGATTTCCGTCTGAAGTTCCATATCATGGTCATATTTTTCTTCATTTTCAACGAATTTACCATTACTTGCATAGAACTTAATAGTAACATCTTTATTCTTCTTAGTTACTAATTCTAATGTCTTTTTACCTGTCAGCTCTGTCTTGAATTTAAGGTCTGATTTCTCAACTCTCGAACTATGGTCTCTGTATGTAAAGAACGGAGTTATCTCATATACAGCCTCTTTTGCACCATTCATAATATCATAGCCAATCGCAATTGTATTCTTCTCCCATTCGAATGACAATGTCTTATTTATAAATGTACCCTCAGCCTGATATACAAAATGTGGTAATTCATCATATACAAATCTCTGTAAATATTTCTGTCCCTCTTCATTCCAACCACCTGGTCGCTGGTTCGTAGCAAATGAATATGTCTTGTCCCCTATTGTTATCGACTCATCTATTTTATTCAAAACTGCATAACGTTCTACCGGTGCATGCAGACTTGCTACCAGATATGCATGATGCATTCTTGCACACGCATTAATTATCGTGCTTCCACAATAACCACCGATTCCATTAGTTATTACCCATTCTCTCTCCACTCCTGCACCAAATGTCTTCCAATAGCCTTTTCCAAATTCCATAATATTAACACGCCTTTCTGATATATTTTTCCAGATATATTTCTCTCTAATATATTTCTTTTATATTTCTTTCAGATATAATACTTCTAATAAAAAGAACTTTTTAATACCTGTTATTTTTTATGTTCAGTATAACGCAATAATATCATAATTTATAGGTTGGGGCAATGTATATTTGCAGGATTGTGATGATTAATAATCATAATATTTATTACATAAATTCTCTAGTTATATCCTATTACTAATTTTTCTTTATTACTTACTTTTATAATATACTTATTTTGCAATACATAAATATATAATCCATATTATAACCATACTACCCGGTATTATTATATCTATTTTTCTTCTTGTGTCTCTCCAATTAGTAAAAGTTCTTTCAAGTTCATTTGAAATATTATAATTCACTTTATTTCTAATTTCTTTGTTCTTACAATATATAAACTCTGTTAATGGTTTATTATTACTACCATTAAAATAGTCGCCCTTATTATTAAATTTACTCGACATATCATACTTATAAAAATCTACTAAAATCGCTCTATAATGAATAACCGGAACCCATATATATATAAATAATCTGAAATATCGCTATACAAGCTACCAACAATACTAACAATTTACCCTTATCCAATAATATTGCTCCTACAGCAAGCATTATTGATTGCGATGCCACAAAAATATTTCTATATGATTGTAGATTTGCCTCGTATACAGACCAAATATTTTCATTCATAATATTCTCCTCCTTTTACATTTTCATTTATAATTTTCTCAAAATATATAATTCATTTTACTTAACTATTATATATTTTTTATAATCATATCGAACTATATATAAATTTAATTTTTCATTCAAGCAAAAATGATTATTTCTAATATCTGTGGCATTTTTCCATTCACAACATCATATAATATATTTCCATCTTTGTCATATTTTTATTATAGCATATACAACGGTTTGCACTGTCATATTCCATTTCTAAGTATGTATAGTGGATTGTTTCTCCACCTGGATATGCTATTGTAAGTATGTTGCCTAATTCATCATAGCCATATCTGATTGTTTTCCTTAACTCTAGAAAACCAATATTAGCATATACTTTTTCATTCTTTCTATTTATTTTATTAGATTATTAGACAAATATTTTACATTTTAAATAACTATTATCTTCAAAGACATTCTGCTTGCCATAATTTCACTTTTTGAATATTCTACTTCTAAATTTATAAAGTTAAAATTATCTTTAAGAATAATTTATCAATATAAACCATTTTTCGATATCATTTCTAGTATTAAGCGGTAAAAATATATCCCTTTTTTTCCATATCAATTAGTTCGTCATTAGTGTATTCCTTTACAAAAAATTCTCCTTTTTTAATATTTTGATATGGCACATTTTTTTAATCCATTTTGTAAGATTATTGTACTCCATAACATAATTTTTACTTTGTTGTATCTGACTATTATAAGATTTATAATAGTCAGATATCCTTAATCTGCCTTGTAATATTCTATTCTCTTTTATCCTTGTTTTACAAAATTCAATTATGGAACTATTAAACACATCAATTAAATTATTTTTTAGTTGAAACAACAACTCTACATCGTTCTGAATATCGTACTGGATCCAATCATTAAATATAATTTTTGATATTACACCTTCCATTTCTAACAAATCCTTCAAATCATCCTTTGTACTATATAGCTTTATTTCTCCAAATCCCACAAATGGTATAATTGGTGCTGTAATATCCAGCAACATATTAATTACCTCCTAAAAAATAATATAATCTCTCGGAATCTCTAAGCCCCATTCTATAAGGCTTTCAGATTCCATTTTTTATAAAATCCCCCACTTTTTTATCAAAAAAC
>OMVQ01000110.1 GCA_900314555.1 uncultured Eubacteriales bacterium
GCGTTTGATTAGCTGCACCGTAATAGACTTTGCAGATGACGGCATTTACTTGCACTAGATAAAGGAATTATGAAAGTGTGTGTCATATACGGACATATCGGCTTAAGTGTATGTCTGTTGAATGTACACAAAATATGAGCCGAAAAAAGATATCTTACAAATTTACGCAATTCTAACAAGGTGTTTCGATATTTATATATGTCAAATTCACTTTAACAGATGAATATAAATTACATATGTATGTGCGAAGTTTGAGTTAATAATAAGAAATAATAAAAGCGGAATATTCTTTGGAGACGAGAATGTTCCGCTTTTATTTTCCTAATTTGTCTGACTTTTACTTTGTTTTCACTTTACTTGTGTAAAATATACAAAAATCATTGTAAAAATTACAAAAATATGGTAGAATTTACACTATATAGTTAAGAGATTAAGTTATAGACAGATAATCACTTAGCAGAACATTGACAGCAATAAATGAACAACTTTTGGGCATTTAGGAGGAAGCATATAGTGAGTGAGAAAAAAGTAGTTTTAGTGATAGATGATGAGCAGGTTAACAGAAAAGTTTTAGTATCATATTTAGAGGACAGTTATGATGTTCATGAATTTGATAATGGTAATGATGGCATAGAATACATTAAAGAGCATTGCAGAGGAGTAGCGGCTGTTTTGCTTGATTTATGTATGCCTAATTTAGATGGGTTTGAATTTCTCAAGATTATCAATGAGAATTATGACTGGAATAATATTCCTATAATTGTGACAACAGGCCTTGAGGGAATTGATAATGAGAAAAGGGCTTTAAATATGGGCGCATGGGATTATATAAGGAAACCATATGATAAGGGAATTGTTAAAGCAAGACTTAGAAATGCGATATACAGAAGCCAGTTATCGACATTTAATGAACTTAAATATATGGCTGAATATGATACTCTTACGGGAATGTATAATAAGAAGAAATTCTATGACGTGACAAGAGAGATGTTAAGATGTAATAATGATAAGAAGTTTGTATTTATAAGGTTTGACGTGGACAGGTTCCAGATGGTTAATTCATTCTTCGGATATAACGAAGGAGACAAGCTTTTAGTCTACATCGGTAAGAAGTTAAAGGAAGCATATTCGGTTATGCCATATGCGACTTTTGGTAGAATTGAATCAGATGTATTTGGAATATGTCACAGATATGATGAGTCAACTATTTTACGTCGGATTGCGGATATAAGAAATATGTTAGCTACATATAACCCTGAATATGATATTGTTCCTAATCTTGGTTTGTATGTCATTGAGGACAATAATCTTCCTATGGAGACCATATTTAACAGGGCTACATTAGCATCTAATTATAGCAAAGGTAATTATGTTAAATTCTACACATTTTATAATGATAAGATGAGTAAGGCTATTATTCATGAGCAGGAAATAATCAATGATATGAAAGGCGCTATTGAAAAGGAACAGTTTGATTTATATTTCCAGCCAAAATACAGTTTAGAGAATAATAAACCATATGGAGCAGAGGCTTTAGTAAGATGGTTTCATCCTACTAAGGGAATGATAATGCCGGGCGAATTTATTCCGGTATTAGAGAAGAATGGTTACATATCTAAATTAGATTATTTCGTATGGGAGAAAGCCTGTAAGTACCTTAGAAAGTGGATGGATGAGGGAAGAACTCCTTATCCGATTTCAGTAAATGTTTCGAGAGTGAATATGTATAATCCTAAGATAGTAGATATTATCAAGGGACTTACTGATAAATATAATATACCACCTGCACTATTGAATCTTGAACTTACAGAAAGTGCATATGTTGAAAATCCTGTTGTTATCAAGGATATTATTACTAAATTACAATTATATGGTTTCATAATATTAATGGACGATTTTGGAAGTGGTTATTCATCACTTAATACTTTAAAAGATATATCAGTTGATATACTTAAAGTTGATATGAAGTTTTTATCTAATACTGATATACCGGGCAGAGGAGATAATATTTTAGCTTCAGTAATAAGAATGGCTAAATGGATTAATCTTCCGGTTGTAGTAGAGGGCGTTGAGACTTTTGAGCAGGCGAGATTCTTAAGAAGTATTGGCTGTGATTATGTTCAGGGCTATTATTTTGCATCACCTATGCCGGTTGAAGATTATCTGAAGTTAATAGATTCTAATGAAGAATTTCATAATAATGAATCGGATAAGAATAAATCAGAAGATACAGAGCAGATAAATATAAATGCATTATTTGAGAAGAACCCTCAGATGGAGATGATATTTGGTAATAATCTTCAGGCAATAGTAATATATGAATATTCAGACGGAAATATTGAACTTCTAAGAGTTAACGAGGGCTTCTATGATATGTTTGGAAGCTCGGATACGTCACTTAAGAAAGAAAATGTAGTATCTGTTATAGATGAGAATTACAGAGATAATGTAATTAATGCATTTGAGACAGCTATAAGAACTAAGAAGATTGCCGAGGCTGAATATGTAAGAATTAAGAATAATGGTACAAATATATGGGTAAAGGTAAGGTTACAATATATACAGAAGATTGGAAATAAGCACCTGTTATTTGGCACACTTAATGATATTACTGCACAGAAAGAGATTGACAGTATTCTTAGCATCTATCGTAAGGAAGTAGACGGTGAGAAGAAGAAAGACAAGGGAAGAATGTTAATTGTCGATGATTACAGACTTAACAGACTGATGTTAGCAGAAATGTTCAGTGATAAATATGATATAGTTGAGGCTGAAAATGGAAATGATGCTTTAAAGAAACTTAAGGATTCAGATGAAATTGATATAATAATACTTGATCTGATTATGCCGTATATGGATGGTAAAGAATTCTTAAGTATTATTAAGAAAGATGAAAAATATGAAGATATTCCTGTTATTGTAATGACATCAGATTCATCTAAGGAATCACAGATGGAACTGATATCCTTAGGTGTAAGTGATTACATAACTAAGCCGTTTGTAAGAGAAACAGTTCTTAAACGAATTGATAATGTTATGGAATCGGTAAGCCGTAAGAATAACAGACGAAGAAAGAATGATATTGCTGATAAGTTATCAGAACTTTTCAGTTAAGCAAAACGTAAGGCAAACCATTAGGAAAACGGTTAAGAAAATTAAGAATCAGGGCAGTAGATTAAATGTTTATGTTTAATCTGCTGCCCTGTAATTTTGCCTGCTAATATGTTAAGAATATATCAAATAAGAGTTATAGGAAAGAACGTTTGATGACTAGGATTAGTTATCAACACGTTTTGTCCTATAACTCTAATAATTAGCAAATATTATTTATATTTTATAAATGTAATACTCTGTCTTTGATCTCCTGTGTACGTCCCTGGTTCCAGAATTGTGTGCCTATATAACCGCAGGTTCTTCTGGCAACATTCATTTTATCCTGATTACGGTTACCGCAGTTAGGACATTCCCATACAAGTTTACCGTCATCATCAGTAACAATCTGAATTTCTCCGTTATAATCGCACACCTGACAATAATCACTCTTAGTATTAAGTTCGGCATACATTATATTATCATAGATATATTTCATTACTTCGAGTACGGCATCTAAGTTGTTCTGAAGATTTGGTACCTCGACATAACTGATTGCACCACCCGGAGACAACTCCTGAAATTCTGATTCGAATTTAAGTTTGGTAAATGCATCAATCTGTTCGGTTACATGAACGTGATAACTGTTAGTAATGTAATTTCTGTCTGTTACTCCTGGAATTTTACCGAATCGTTTCTGTAAGCACTTAGCAAATTTATAAGTAGTAGATTCAAGTGGCGTTCCGTAAAGGCTGAAGTCAATATTTGTCTCGTCTGCCCATTTGTGGCAGGCATCGTTAAGGCAATGCATTACTTTAAGTGCGAAAGTCTTACCGTCAGGGTCAACATGTGATTTGCCTGTCATATATTTAGTACACTCATATAAGCCCGCATATCCAAGAGAAATAGTAGAATAACCATTATATAATAACTTATCTATTGTTTCACCTTTCTTTAATCTTGCCAATGCACCATATTGCCATAAGATAGGAGCGACATCTGATGGAGTACCTTTAAGACGGTTGTGACGGCACATAAGCGCACGTTTGCATAAATCAAGACGTTCATCTAATATTTTCCAGAACTTATCGTAATCTCCGCCTGATGAACAGGCTACATCAACTAAGTTAAGTGTAACGACACCCTGATTAAATCTTCCGTAGAATTTATATTTATCATTCTCGTCTTTATATACAGTTAAGAATGAACGACAGCCCATACATGGATAACAGTTACCGTCTTTAAGTTTCTTCATAATTTTCTCAGAGATGTAGTCAGGAACCATTCTCTTAGCAGTACATTCGGCAGCTAATTTAGTAAGATACCAGTATTTACTGTCCTCATGAATGTTATCTTCTTCGAGAACATAGATAAGCTTAGGAAAAGCAGGAGTAATATATACACCTTTTTCGTTCTTGATACCTGTTATTCTCTGGCGGAGAACTTCCTCAGTTACAAGTGCTAAGTCATCACGTAATTGTCCTTCCGGAACTTCGTCAAGATACATAAATATTGTGATGAAAGGAGCCTGTCCGTTAGTAGTCATAAGGGTTATGACCTGATACTGAATCATCTGGACACCCTGTTTAACTTCTTTTCTAACCCTTAATTCAGCTACTTTATTAATCGTTTCTTCAGTAGCTTCAATACCGGCAGCTATGAATTCGTCACGTACTTCACGACGGAATTTCTCACGACTTACCTGTACAAATGGAACTAAATGTGAAAGTGTGATACTCTGGCCACCATACTGTGAGCTTGCTATCTGGGCAATACTCTGTGTAGCAATGTTGCAGGCAGTAGAGAAACTATGAGGTTTCTCAATAGTAGTCTCACTTATTACAGTTCCGTTCTGGAGCATATCTTCAAGATTAATAAGACAACAGTTGTGCATATGCTGTGCGAAATAATCGGCATCATGAAAATGTATAATTCCTTTTTCGTGTGCATCTAAAATATCCTCCGGAAGTAAGAATCTTTTAGTAATATCCTTACTTACTTCGCCTGCCATATAGTCACGCTGTACGCTGTTTACCATAGGGTTTTTATTGGAATTTTCCTGTTTAACTTCTTCGTTATCGAACTGAAGAAGACTAAGAATCTGTTCGTCAGTAGAATTAGATTTTCTTACCAAAGCACGTTTATATCTGTATGTAATGTAATTTCTGGCTACTGCAAATGCTTTCTCATTCATTATCTGGTTCTCTACTAAGTCCTGAATCTCTTCTACATTAAGAGAACGTTCCATATCACTGCATATTTTAGTGACATTTTCTGAAATTTTCTCAATTTGTTCGTCAGTAAGTTTTTCGCTGTCGATTACGCCTTCATTGGCCTTCTTTACTGCGGCAGATATTTTTCTTATGTCAAACTGGACTTCTGCGCCGCTACGTTTAATTATTTTCATATTAATCTCCATTCTGCAGACGTTCTCGTTGCCATTTAAGAAATCAAAAGCTGAATGTTAAATTCAGTTTAGCGATAAATGTAACTTTGTGATGTCTGCAACACATAGTAGTTGTGTGGGAAATAATCGCATCAGTATTATTTTTCACACTATTTTCAAATTACTATCACAATACGTTTAGCAATAAAATATAAAATTATTATACAACATTTAGTTACTGTGTCAATAGTAAACCACAATATATAGTTGTAAAAAATATTAGCTCTATTTCTGAATTAAAAATAAAGATCTTGAGTTTCCGCAAAATGTAATCAAAAAGTGATTACGTCTTCCCAAAGCACCAATCTGTCGTTTTTTTGATATTTTAGACTGACAGTTCTTTGAGTAGAGGTACTTTAATAAGCCCCACCGGAATCGGGCTTTGGGAGATATATTCTTTTATCTATCTAAGCGGTCAGCTTAAGGCAGAGTTGACGGTATGCCGGACGCTTTGTCCGAAACCATAGTCTGACGCCTTCTTTTGCATACGAGAGTATGCCGGAGATACCTTTAGCTAACCGGTAATAGCAGAAATGTACTTTTTCCTTTACAGGGTCTGCTTTTTGTATGATAGAAACCTTAAGGGCATTTGTTTCTGAC
>OMVQ01000106.1 GCA_900314555.1 uncultured Eubacteriales bacterium
AAAATCATATCTTTCACAAATTCGTGTTAAATTTTCAAGGTACAAGCAAAATCAAATATTAAAAGGGACTTTTGACACCCTAATCCTTTAATTAATATTGTCAAAAAGGCGAGGTCAGAATCTATCTGCCTCGCCTAATATCACTCTATCCACCTGTCATATATGCTACCATCATATTCAACTTCTTCAGGTTCTTTTCTCTCCGGTATTATTACTGAACGCTTTCCACCAAATGCCATAAACAGAATTATTCCTGATAAAATCGTCATTAGTCCACCAAATATTTTTTTCTTATAATTCATATAATTATATTCCTGTATAACATAGCTTTCTATAAATGATGAACTGTCTTCTTTTCGAATAACACTTCCTATATAGTTTCCATCTTTATCTTTCTTTGGCTTAACAAATGCTTTATTGCTATTTATATTTTTGATTACTCCGGTAAATTTCAATACACTCGTATCATAGCTTAAGCCATTTATTATATTATTTATAGCTTCTTCATTTCTGTCATACCGTCTTTCATCCATATAAAGTTGCATTAGTTTATCATCTTTAGTCCAGATGTATACAATATAATAGCCTGTTACAGAACCGGAAAATCCGTTATTCTCTACTTCTTTGGTTCCATCATTCATTTCATGCGTATACAAATGTGTAAGATTACCTTTTACATATGTACCACTTTTTATATTGTCTGATTTAAGTTCATTAATATCTATGGCATTATGCGCCTTTACACACAATATCAAGCCATTCAGACTCACAATCATTCCCACAAATATAACTGCAATACTTAATATGTGCTTCCACTCAAAGTATAATCTCTCATTTATGCAGTTAATGTATACTAATATCATTGTAACAAGACCTGCTCCAATAATTATTGTTGCTGTCAGGCTTCTTGATATTATCGAAATCAGGAATGTTATTGCGATTATGATTGTGATATTTCTGATAATTTTATTTCTCTTTGCATTTGCCATTATTTTACTCAAGATTTAACTTCTTAGAAAGCATATAATTTGAGATTGCAAAGTATATCACACCTAATACTATCTCCATAAGAATCATTATAAGGAAATATGCAATCATAGGATTTGCAACTACTTCTATCGCCTGACTAACATTTGCGGCATTTGTTATACGTGTGTCGATATTATTTATCTTATCCGTAAAATCAGGGAAGATTAACATTACTCCTGATACTACAAAGCTCATAATATAGTTTAATAAGAAATAAAATACTATCGCACCTAAAATCTTATGTTTCACAAATATCTGACCTAATGATAATGCTGCAAAGAAATTTAAAATATTTACCAGTATCTGCATAAGCACAAGCACAGTTACTAACACAAGTAAAAGTGGCACCTTAGGATACGACATGGCATTATTGAATGCTTTGAAGAATGTATTCATATTTTCCGTAAACTTTGGCTTTCCTACGAAAAATACAAATAAAGATACAAATAATGCCAGAATACTTGTTATAATCCATACCCAGTATGTAAACATTTTTGCAACAAGTTGCTGCCACATCTTAACCGGAAGTGTATGTGATAAATATCCCTGATCACGTAACATATTCTGATAAAATCTTCTTATAACTAATATAACGCTTAAAAATGTTATAAGTACTATGGCAACCACATATACTACTGCCAATAAACCTGTCATTATTTTAAATACCGTATTATCAAATGGTATATATATACAGAACCTTGTCAGTAATGTAAGAATTAACAGAGAGCTAAAAAGCAATAAAAACATTTTATAAGTAGCTTTAAATTCATTTTTAATTAATTTACCTAACATTTGAACACCTCCCTGAATAATGCATCTACTGACTTGCCTTCTATAGAACGTATCTCATCAACCGACTTATGTAACTTCAAATCACCATTCTGGATAAATATTACTTCATCTAGCACCTGTTCAATATCTGTAATTAAATGTGTAGATATTATAACAGATGCCTCAGGATTATAATTAGAAATAATAGTTCTAAGAATATAATCTCTTGCTGCCGGATCAACACCACCAATTGGTTCATCTAACATATAGAGTTTAGCCTGACGGCTCATTACGAGAATTAACTGAACTTTTTCTTTAGTTCCCTTAGACATTGTCTTCATCTTATCCTTAGGATTAACTTTCAGGCTACTAAGCATATCAAATGCCTTGTCAGCATCGAAGTCCTCATAGAAGTCCGAAAAGAAATTAATCATCTGAACCGGAGACATATTATCATCTAAATATGTTCTCTCAGGAAGATATGAAACTATCTTTTTAGTCTCAACACCTACTTCATGACCACCAATAAGAATCTCTCCTTTTGTTGGTTGTAAAATTCCATTGCATAATTTAATAAATGTAGATTTACCACTTCCATTTGGTCCAAGCAGTCCAATTATCTTTCCTTTTTCCAAAGTAAGATTTAACCCATTAAGTGCTGTCTTAGGACCATATGATTTAGTCAAATCTCTTGCTTCGAGTATTATATCGCTCATATTTCTCCTTACCTTTCACTTTCAATATTTTTCTAATAATTCAATAATTTCTTTCTTTGAATATCCCAATTCTTTCATATTGCTGCAGAATTCCTTTATCAGGTCTTCTGCCATCTTTTCCTTTATCTCTGCAATTTTACTTTCATCATCTGTAATCATTCTTCCAGATGTCCTCTGAGAATATACCAGACCAATTCTCTCTAATTCAGTTAATGCTCTTTGCACAGTATTCGGATTAACAGCCGCTTCTGATGCCAGGTCCCTGACTGTCGGAAGCCTATCACCGGGCTTATATTTTCCAGAGATAATCATTCTCTGAATCTGCTCTAATAACTGCGTATAAATCGGTCTGTCATCTTTAAATTCCCATGCCACTTTTATCTCTCCTTTCCAGATAGTATCTGTGCATCTCCCGTTATTTTAAAATATCGCCAAATGCAATGCCTTTGCTTATTATTTAAATAATATTTTTGTGTTAATACATTATTGTATTAAGTAATTAATACAATAACACCATAATAATACTTTGTCAATATACTTTTTATATTTTCCCCTTAATTTTTATTCTTGCTCCCTGGTCTGGTTTAGTTTATAAAACTTCCGTCTTTCATCTCTACTATTCGGTCACATTTTTGAGCCACGTCTTTATCATGGGTAATAATTATTATTGTCTTACCTAACTTATTTAAGTCTTTAAACACCTGCATAATCTCTAAGGATGTATTGCTATCTAAAGCACCAGTTGGTTCATCTGCCAATATAAATACCGGATCATTTACTATAGCCCTTGCTATTGCAACACGTTGTTTTTGCCCACCTGATAATTTATTTACCGGTTTATTTGTCAAATCTCCTATTCCAACTGATTCTATTGCTTTTATAGCAGTTTTCTTCTTATCTTTTTTCGATTTGTCAAACAACAAAGGCACAATAACATTCTCTAAAACCGTATATTCTTCAATCAATGCAAAATCCTGCATCACTATTCCTATTTTTTCATTGCGTATTTTTGCTTTTTTACCATTACTTATGTTTTTAATATTTATGTCATCTATAAAATAGTCACCGCTTTCAAAATCATCAATACAACCTAATATGTGCATAAGTGTAGATTTTCCTGCGCCTGATTTACCAACAATAGCTAACATTTCTCCGTCATTAATACTAAGACTTATTCCCTTTAATGCACAAAATGCATTTGCTTTCTTATAATTATACGTCTTATTTATATTTATTAACCTAATCATATTAACCTCATTTCTGAACAACTTGCCACATTATCTTTCCTGTTTGATTAGTTCTGCCGGTTTGTTTCTATGCAAAATCGACAACGGCATAATTATTGCTAAAAATATAAAGCACAGCCATATACCTGCAATAATCATTCCTTCCTCAATTCCTATGCTTATCCTGTTGACAATACGAGGGAACTTCACTTTCATTATCAAATATTCTGCTGTAGATAACACAACTGACATTCCTATGCTGCATATAATAGAAAATCCTGTTATTTTAACGATACCGTTCCATTTCATGCCTGTAATATAATATATTGTATAATTTCTTAGTCCTTCTAATGTAGAAACTGCCGATATTGATATTATGCAAATAATAGAAATCATTATCACAACAATTGCAAAAGGCATAAATTCCATCTTTACTTTTCGAATCTGCACCATACTATTGTTATTGATTATCTTCATTTCAACAGTGCTACTTGGTAACTGTTCATAGTTCGTCACCTTGATACGATATTTCCTTATTTCTTTCGCTATCTCATCAACTCTTTCATCAGATATGCTATCGTCACATCTTATCAGAACACCACCATACGTAACAGATTTTACTGCATTATTAAACTTCGAAAATTCTTTATCAGTAGTGACAAAAATCATATCTTCATTCTGTTTAACATCAAAAGGCGAATAAAAGCTGTTATAATACATTTGATCTGTTGGAGAATATTTGATATTACCGGCTATCCTTTCGCCATCTCTAAACACGCCAACCACGTTAATATTAACATTTTTTATTGAACCATTCTCATCATAATAGTACGACTCTATCATATCTCCTGAATCTATTCCATACTCATTTTCCGATACAAGCACATTAATAATACTTTTATCATTTGGATTACTCTCGTACCATTTTCCGGATTTAAGAGCCGGCATCAATTTTTTATCATTCTTATCAAAAAGATATAACTTTTTGATATTATTTTCGCCTTCATCATAATATAAGCCGGACTCTTCAAAAATCTTATAGGATTTAATTCCCTTAATACTATCTAATTCTTTTACAAAATCATCTTTTAAAATTCCATCAGTATCTAAAAGACACAGACCTTTATTACCAATGTAATCTTTAATTACATTGTAATACTTGTATGATGTTTTCATATTGCCAACAGTAAGCAGAACCATAATATTGGTTGCTGACAACAGTAGCCATATAAGTATGTTTCGTCTAATATTCTTAATGTATTCTGACATACATAAATCTATCATTTTCTCCCACCACCTCTTATAAATGTAATTGTTTGTTTATTTAACACCTTTAAAATGTTGTATAATGCACAAATTATAACTGCCATCAAATAAATAGTCAAAAAATCTTCGTATAAATATTTGTCAAAAATATCCGTAAAATATATAAAAACATCTTTACCATATGGAATTATAACATTATTAAATAGCAGTAATGACACCCCATATGAAACAAGACACATAGAAATTATCTCCAACAAATTAATTATGACAATCTGAATCTTCTTAGCTCCACACAAAGACAAAATAGCATTATATTTAGTTCTTGTTCTCAATATATATCCATATACAATGCCAATGTTAATTACCGACATTCCAAGTATTATAGCTGCAATTATAAAATATGTTTTATACATGTACTTAACATCATTAGAAAACTTCTCCGGCATATAAACATAAACCTGATTGTCAAAAAGACTTAACATCTCTGTTGCAAATTCATTATATTCAGATACCGTCGGCAATGTCGCTAATTGTATGCCAATTGCATCTATTTGCATTTCATCATCTGCCGAAAAGAATGGGACTTCAACAACTTTATCACTCTTATTCCCTATATATCCTTCTTCATAAAAATGTCCAACAACTTCATACTCTGTTCCGTTTATATAACACTTTTTGACATTATCATACCCTCCATTAGTTACTAAAACCTTCTTACCACTATAAAATTCATCATCCGTATATAAACGTCCAATTCTGTTAGGTTGTGAATCTAATATCGTTTTCTTCCACTCGTCATCTACTATAATATTACCATTTCTATATGTAAAATGCATCCATATTGTAGTGTTCTCTTCCTTATCATATCCATCAATAACAACACTTCTAACTTTATTTCCATAGCTTTTTAAAAGCTTATATAATGATGGCTTTATCTTTTCCAGTGGCAAATACACATCATGATATGATTTTGCATCCAAAAATCTTTCAGAATATCCTGCACTTTCTGATTCTCTTTTTGTATTCATTATCATTCCATATGCCATGAACGAAACCACTACCGACACAATCTGTGAAAAAAGAAGTATCATAATCATCATTTTGTTATTTTTAAAAAACCTTCTTATATTTAGTATAAATAACTTACAAAACACTTCCCATCACCCACCTTAATCATAGTAATACACTTCTATTTCTGATACAGTTTTACCATTATATGAAGTAAATACCATACTACTATTCCCATTATCATAATAATAATAACTTGTCTGTTCTTCACCCTCAAGTGCCTCACTCGGTTCATTTAATATTTCTTTTACTTCCGACATCAAAGTTCCCAATTCTATTCCTGAAATACTGATTTGACACATTTCTGTATTTACATGTGTCATATCTTTATCATATGCAGTCACTCCAACAACTCTACCTTTACTAACATCATATGTATCATCTTCAGGTTCAATCTTAATTGTAATATTAGTAAATTCATCTTCTTTACGTAGGTCGCACCATAACGCTCCTATATCTTCTATTTCATCTTTTAATTCCTCCACATTCAATCCAATATTAATACTTAAAGTATCCGGAACATCTTTCACATCAAACGGAAATCCTATATTTTTACCATCTATGGTAAGCGTGGACCATATATCTTTAAAATCATACCTATTGAAAATTCTCTCTTCTTTTTTTGCCACAATTGGTTTTTTTTCTTTTCTTAATCCACATCCACTACACAGTATCATTGTTATTATCACACTGGTTATCAATAATTTCTTGCATACTCGTCTCTTCATTATATACCTCCATTTAAAATAATTATTTTAGGTTATACAAAATAAGGAGGTCGAAAAACCTCCTTATTTACATTAACTATTTTGTTTTATTCTGTATGTAAGGGCATCTGCTACACCTGTACTTGAAGATGTACTATTATATACAGTACATGTCACATAATACGAATATCTCGTATCTGATATTCTTACTACGCCACCTGAACTTATATCCTTTCCACCTGCTATATTTCCATTATTATTGCTCCTTGCTCCATCTGCAACACCATTTTTATATCTGGTCGTCGTAATCGTTATGTATCTGGAATTATTCGTATTATTTTTTGCCATTCCATATACCGAAGCTTTATCAACACGAGCACTCAAACTGCTGTAGGAACCTGATAAATTTACCGTTGTTGTTCCCGAAACCGATACTGATACATCACTTGTTTTCGTTGCTGCTATGCATATTGTAGACTGTATAAATAACGCAATTAACAACATGCCAGCAAAAATTCTCTTTCTCTTAATCATCTTGTATTCCTCCTTGTATCCCGATTAATATTTACCACTCAAATATACCTCTTAATAGCTATTTTTATTTATTCATTTAAGTGATAATTAATTTTAACATTCGACATTTTTTACGTCAAGTATAACTTTTCGACATTTTTCGACATACTATATTTTACTATTTATCCCGTAATCCTCTCGTATTTCTTTCAACTGTAGTTCGTGGCAACATAACCTGGTGTCCACACCCTATGCACTTTAATCTGAAATCTGCCCCCACACGAAGTATTTCCCATTCGTAGCTTCCACAAGGATGCTTCTTCTTTAGTTTCACAATTTGTCCAACATCATATTGCATATTATTTCACACCTTCTTTATAAATATTTTATCTTAAAGACGTAGGCAGGAATTTTAAAATCTAATTTAATTTCTGACACATAAGAATAATCCTTCTTTTAAGCCTTTTCTTTTACTACAACCTACATTAATTCAGGTCTTTTGTCAATAAAAAAATACAGCATCGCAATATCTCTATTACAATGCTGTATTTATCTATCTAATATAGTTTTTGTCCACCCATTTTATATAATTTGTACTCTCAGAATCCATATGAATTCCGAGAGCACATATAATCTTACATAACATTACTTTGATTATATTTATATATTACTTTTTATTCTACGTTGATTCCATCTGTTTCATAGACGAATTTTACGCTAGTGCTTTTACCTTCTAATGCATCTGAGTAAATATTGTAATCTTTAGCAAGATTTACAGTAGCTTTGATTCTTTCTGTAATTGTTGTCAAATCTCCGTTTACGAAGTCTGATACTTTACTGATTGCTTCGTCATTGAACTGTTTCATACCTGAACTTAATGTCTCTGCTCCTGTCTGTAATTCACCTATTCCTGATGCTAACTGGTCTGTTCCTGATAAAAGTGTATTAACATCTTTAGCTGTTGGTTTTGTTCCCTCATATAACTGGTTTACTGAAGTTGAAAGTAAGTTTGCACCATCATATAATGTTGATACACCAGGCTGTAACTGATTCTTAACTGCTCCGTATAACTGGTTTACACCACTTGCTAAAGCTGCTGAACCATCTTTAACCTGTACTGAACCTGCCTGTAATTTACCAATTCCTGCTACTAACTGTGACATTGAACTATTTAACTGGGCTGTTCCCTGTACTAATGTATTGCCCTGTGTCTTGAACTCTTTAAGTCCATTCTGTAATGTTGCTACACCATTTAATACACCGCTTGCTCCATCTGCTACAGATTTTGCTCCCTGTGAAAGTGTAGTCAACTGCTGATTCATTGTCTCTGGATTCATATTCTGAAGCATTGTCTTAAGTGCTGTATTAGCACCTGTTAACTGTTGAATCTGTGCATTATACACAGCTATTTCCTGTGCTGTCAGATCTGCTCCTGTCTGCGGATTCTTACCACCACGTATTACTGCGTTTAACTGCGCAATACTCTTTTCATTATCTGAAATAGAAGTATTTATTGTCTGAATCATTTTATTTAACTGTGAAACTAATGCATTAACACCATCTGATACTGCTTTCGAGCCATCTGATACTGCTTTTGAACCATTTGTAAGTCCATAAGAACCATTCTGGTCATCAAAACCCGCTAACATTTTATCTACATATGAGAATAATGTGCTTGAACCTGTTGCAATATTATTAACTGCACCTGTTACAGTGTTGTTATCTGTGCTTCCAACTGTACCTACGCTATTAGCAAGGTCATTTAATCCATTGCTGAGTTCTGCTGAACCCTGTGCTAACTGGTTAGCTCCTGATACTGCACCGTTATCACCTTCCATAGCTCCAACAATCTGTCCGACACCATCTGAAATCTGTTTTGTTCCGTCTACAAATGATGGAACTTTTTCATTTAATAATCCGATGTTTGAATTAACTGTATTAACATAAGTTTTAATACCTGTGCTGTATGTTCCAAAGCTATTCTTTAATGTCTTAAGTCCCTCATTTAATTTTGCTGAACCTGTCTGTAATGCATCTGTAGATTCTACTAATTTCTTAACAACATCTTTTAAATCATCTACTGCTGTTACACTATCTACATCAACTGCTGAGATTAAATCTGCACTTCCCATTGTAAGTGTTAAAGCTAATGAGAAATCTTCTACATCGGCTGTTACTTCAACTGTTTCAGGGAATTCTGTCTTGCCGTCACTTGTTATATCTGAAAGAGCGAGATTTGAATTCATTCCAGGAAAACCAAGTCCGACTACTACTAATCTGTTACCATCTGAAATAACTTTTCCTGAATTAACTTCTACATTTCTGAATTTATTTCCATCAAGTATCATTCCTGAAATCATTGTAAATGGTACATACATCTCAGTCTTTTTACCATTAACAGTAATTTCCTTCTTCTGATTATTTGTATACTCAAATTTAATAGTTACTTTACCGCTTTTTCCAGCTATCTCTGATGGAGACATTTCCTTGCCGTCTAAGAGATATGTTACCTTAACATCTACAGGAAGCTGTTTATCTGTAGTTCCCTGATAATATATATCTTCTCCGTTTGCATTCCATGTGATTGCTCCATCTTCTCCTGTTATATAATCGGCATCTGATTTTACATTTTCAATATCTTTTAAATCTGATTTATCTTCAAGTTTATCGCTGCCATCTTTATTCTTTAACCAGTCACTTACAATTGTCTTATTTACATTACCATTTGCATCTGTAAGTACATATACTGTCTCTTCTTTGTCTTCTCCAATTTCATTGAATTTGACATTGCTTTCGATTGTATTCTGAATCGTCTTAGCATCTTTACTTGTATCAGCAGATGCAACCTTTTCATTTCCGCTTAATGCCGAGTAGCTGATTCCTGCAATTGCAAGTAATGCTGCCAGTGATATTGATATAGTCTTTACTATTTTCTTCTTCATATAGCATCGCTCCTTCTTAATATTGATAATATTTCTGAATTACTACTTTCTAAATATCTTTTAAATCTGTTTAAATATTTTCTCTTTTGTATTTTAATTTTAATCTTCTTTTGTTCTTATATATTTATTAAAATATTTATCTGTTACTTCTCATTAGTTTTTATATTATTAAATATTATTAAAACGGTTTAACTTCTTTAGTAATGTCTTTAATAATATTTTTCATTTGAAATATCGATTAATTAGCTTTCTTTGGTTTGAAGCCCATACTTGTGTTGATTATAAGTTTATCAAATATCATAAACATTGCAGGTAATACTAATATAACTACAAGGAAACTTATAATTGCACCTCTTGCTAACAATACACAAAGTGAACTAATCATATCTATGCTTGAATACATACCAACGCCGAATGTTGCTGCGAAGAAGCTCAATGCACTGACAAATACTGACTGGATTGATCCATTAAGTGCTGATGTAATAGCTTCTTTCTTGCCTGCACCATTATATCTTGCTTTCTTATATTTATTAGTCATAAGTATCGCATAATCGACTGTCGCACCTAACTGGATAGTACCAATTACGATTGAGGCAATGAATGGAAGCGTTGTTCCTGTGTATGCCGGTATACCCATATTTATGAAAATTGCAAATTCAATTACTGCAACTAATATAACAGGTAATGAAATTGATTTAAGTACCACTGCAATGATTATAAATATAAGAACTATTGATACTGCACTAACTGTCTTAAAGTCCTTATCAGTTATATCAATAAGGTCTTTTGTACATGGTGCTTCACCGATAACCATTGCTTTTTTATCATATTTCTTAACTATGTTCTGTATCTCAGTTATCTGATTGTTAACTTCATCGGAAGCCGTCTTATATTCAGATGCTACAAGTATTAATTTATATTTACCATTATCAAGAATCTTCTTATAAGTATCAGGTATTACTTCTTTTGGAACCGCCGGACCAATAAGATTATCAAGTCCTGCTGCCACTTTAACACCATCAACTTCACTAATTGCATCTAACATTGCGGATGTATCTTTTGAAGACATATTACTGTCTGCAAGTATCATATGGGTTGCACCCATTGAGAAATCATCTTCCAGTTTCGAGTTAGCTACAACACTCTCTAAATCTTTAGGAAGTGTTCCTGCTAAATCATAATAAACATCTGTATGTGTATATCCGTAAAGAGCAGGGAATAAAATTACTACGAATAATACAATGAAAATACCATATTTCTTTGTAACAAAGTTACCGATTTTATCCATATTAGGCATTAATGCCTTATGTTTTGTCTTCTGAATTGCTTTATCAAATATAAGTATCATTGAAGGAAGAATTGTTACACAACCGATAACACCGAATATAACACCTTTCGCCATAACAATACCTAAATCTAAACCTAATGTAAATGTCATAAAGCACATTGCCACGAAACCTGCAACTGTTGTAATTGAACTACCGATTACTGAAACAATTGTATTTGATATCGCATGAGCCATCGCTCTTTCTTTCTCATCAGGATACTTCTCTCTGTATTCCTGATAACTGTGCCACAGGAATATTGAATAGTCCAACGTTACGGCTAACTGTAAAACTGCCGCAAGTGCCTGCGTGATAAATGATATTTCACCGGCAATGAAGTTTGTTCCTAAGTTATAAACAATTGCCATACCTATACTTAAGAGGAAGAATACAGGTACAAGGAACGAATCCATTGTAAGTGCTAATACGATAGCTGATAAGCCTGCTGCTAAAACAACATACATTATAGCCTCTGTATTACATATCTTCTTGATATCAGCAATTGTTGCTGACATACCACTCTGGAAGCACTGGTTCTTTGCTAACTTTCTGATTTTCTCAACGCCGTCTAATGTTTCATCGGCTGATGTTGAAGTATCAAATGTTGCTATAAGTAATGTGCTGCCTTTCTCATCATTATTAAATGCATTTCTTATCTTTTCAGGAATTACATCCATTGGAACTGATAAATCAGCTAATGAATCGTACCATATTACATTGTTAACATGGTCTACCTTTTTAATTTTTTCTTCAAGAGCCGCTACACCCTTTTCATCCATTCCTTCAACGACACATATTGAAAATGCTCCTGTACCAAATTCATCAGTAAGTATTTCCTGACCTTTCATTGTGTCAATGTCGTCCGGAAGATATGAAAGTATATCGTAGTTAATACGGGTATTAATATAAGATATTGTAGCCGGTATCAACAGAAGAAAGCTAAGAATTAAAATAGGAATTCTATACTTTACTATCTTCTTTCCAAGTTTTAACATGTTCCCACTCCTTTTTGATATTTTATTTCATTATTGACCATTGGTCATTTATTATGCTATAATGTATAACACAAAAATGACCAACGGTCAATACTTTATTTCAAAAAATTTATTTGACTGTGTTTAATTTTATTATTAATATAGAAAATAACTAAAAGAACTACAATATATTATGTGGCTTTTGGAAAGGTATGATAGTATGAGTAAATTAGAAACCAATAAGAAAAAGAAAAGAGATTCTCTTTTAGATTCTGCATTTGCACTTTTTACATCAAAGGGAATTAATAAGACTTCCATTTCAGATATAGCAGAGAAATCTGGTGTAGCAAAAGGAACTTTTTATTTATATTTTAAGGACAAGTATGATTTACGAAACAGGTTGATAGCCCACAAGGCAAGCCAGTTATTCCATAATGCTGATGAGGCTCTTGCCGAGTCAGGAATTACAGACCTTACAGAAGAAATTATCTTCATTGCAGATCATATAATTAATCAGTTCTGCGAGGACAAATCCCTTCTATTATTTATATCTAAGAATCTAAGCTGGGGAATATTCAAATCTTCACTTACAAATCCATCAACAGATGACGAAATTGATTTCTATGATATATACTCTAGAATTTTAGACCGAGCAGATTATAACCTTAAAGACCCTGAGATTATGCTTTTCATGATTATAGAACTTGCCAGTTCCACTTGTTATAGTTCTATATTATATGAAGAACCGGCATCAATTGATGTATTAAAACCATATTTATATGATTCCATAAGAGGAATTATAAAGAGACATACCATTTCTAATCCCGAAGATACAGATATAAATGCATAAAATAAGTTATTTCTTTAATTATAAAATATCGTTACTGTTCGGATTTTATATATCGCTTAACAATAACAAAATATACTAATAAATATTTCATGTAAAAACCCCACTATTGAATAAATACTTTTCATATTACTCAATAGTGGGGTTTTATTACTTAACTATAAATCATTATTTTTGTTTGATTACTTAAATCATTTCATTTAACCAGCTAATATTTCAAACTTTATAATTATCGTATTATATTAAAATACACTTATTTCTTTTGATGTAAGTTCCTCTGTAACAGATAATAATTTCTCGAATTCATTAACAAGTTCTTCTGATAAAGCTTCTGCCTCTGAATATTCTTCATTTGCTTTATTCAACTCGCCTGAATTTAATGCCTCCATTACTTTACTTCCATATTTATGTAACTGTGTATGTTTAGATTCTATATCATTCCATATCTCTACAATCTGTGGATTCTTAGGTTTTACTGAATAATAGAAATGTCCAAAACCACACTTCTTCTCATTAGTCTGTAATGGAACTGTCTCCTGTTTATCTATCATAGACTTTAATGCACCAACCCAGTTCTTATGTGCATCAATTGCTGCCTTAATTGATTCTTCAAAATTCTTATTATCAAGTTTATAGAATTCATCCTGAGTAATTACTCCGATATCATCTCTTACTTCATCTAATATATCTTCAACCTCAAATATTGGCTTAATTACTTCTGATAATCCATCACTGACATCTGCTAATACCCTTGATTCGCTTGATAATATATCAATCTGTTCATCAAGATTAGTCATCTGTGCCTCAACCTCATTTATTGAACTGCTGATTTCCTGACTTGTTGCAGCAATTGTTGTTATTGATTCATTAATGTTATTCAAGTTATTCTTATTAGATGTGTTAATATCTAATACTGATTTAAGGCTTGTATTAATGCTCTCTAATGATTCTACTGTATTTTCTACACTCTTTGAGCTCTTGCCTGAAGCCTCTGCGATATTCTCAACGAATGTTCCCATATTACCTGTTAAGACTTTCGTCTGTTCTGCTAACTGTCTGATTTCTTCAGCAACTACTGCGAAACCTCTACCATTCTCACCAGCTCTTGCAGCCTCTATTGATGCATTTAATGCAAGTAAATTAGTCTGTGCAGAAATCGAATTAATACCCTCGATAACTTCATTCATATGCTGGATAACTTCTAACAATGTAGACATATCCTGTTTCATCTGACCTGACTGTTTGATTGCAGTTCCAGATAAATCCATAATCGTTTTAAGTTCTGTTTCACTATCACCGATACCCTTAAGTATAAGGTTACAATTTTCTGAAACATTTGTAATTGAATTAGTTAAGTCCTCATGTGCATTTGCCACATCTCCTGCAACTGTCGCAGTTACTTCAGATGTCTTACTTACATTAACTGCAAGATCTGATAACTCATAACTAATCTTCTTTAAATGATCTGCCTTACTAACCAAAGCTAAATCTAATGAGCTAATCTTCATTGTAGAAGATATTACATTCTTAACTATCTTTCCAAATCTTTCACGTCCACCTTTGAGCCTGTTATACATATCAGCTAATTCAGGAGCAAGTTTTGATGTATCAACTTTTTCTAAGTGTGCAACTGCACTGATCATTTTTACGTGTACTTTATTTCCCATAATGTGCCTCCATCTATTCGTAACGCATTTCTTTTTTATTTTTAGTAATAATCACATAAAATCTGTTAATATTATACAACATTTTGGTAATTTTAACAATATATCTTTTTAAATAAAATCAGCAAGTTTGAGACTACTTATACCAAAAGCCGAAGACACAATATAGTATTTTCCAATATTTCTTCTATGACATGTCCTCTACGCTAATCTGACACTTCACCTTAGTTCCTCCCTCGGACACAGTAATGGTGGCTTTCCCCTTTTTAATTGCTGCAACCTGCCCTGATTTTGTAACAGTTATAACCTTTGAATTACTTGAAGAATATTTTGGTCTATATCCATTAGAAACTTTTGCATACAGATTTTTACTTTCTCCAACTTTCATGGTAAGCTTATAACTTTCTAAAGTTATCACAGGTTTCTTTACATTTACAGTACACTTTTCTACCTCTCCGTCTACTTTTACACTAATTATGGCAACTCCACTATTTACCGCCTGAATATTTCCACTTGAATCTACTTTTGCAACACTTGACTTACTACTGCTGAATTTCGGTTTATTTCCTGATGATGTGGTTGCTGTAAGCTTTTTTATACTTCCCTTTTCCATATTTATACTTGTGTTTGACAATTTTATCTCAGTTCTGTTAACCGTTATTAAACAATACGCTACAGCTTTGCCACTCTTAACTGTTATTGTGGCTTTTCCACTTTTCTTCGCCTTTACCAGACCGTATTTATTTACTGATGCAATATTAGACTTATTACTTGAAAAAGTTGGTTTCTTCCCACTTGATGTTATACCTGCTAACTGGAATTCATCTCCAATATCCATTACATTATAATATTTAGATAAAATTATAAACTGATTCAACTGTTTATCCCCAGCATATACATTCTGTGTATATATTCCCGTATATGCTGATACCATAATTAAAACACAACTTACTACTGCCAATACAATTAATTTTTTAACCCTTGTCTTCATATATGTATCCTCCTGTTCATCTTCACAATTTCATCTAATATCTACGACCGTATCTTAGATTATTACCTTAATCTGTTTTCCCTGGGATTAGATAATATCATTTTTTCAATTTGTTGTAAATGCATTTTTAATAAATTTATAGTACGTGTTTACGTTTCAGTTTTACAACACATTTTTTCATCTATAAATGCAATACCTTTTAATGTATTTTAACAAAAAGACCTTTAAATTTTCTATTTAATTCCATTCACGGAGGATATAATGAATAATAACTTTGTACTAAAGAAACTATATGATTTGTGTAACATTAATAATTTTTCAACATACAGATTATCCCAGGAATCGGGTGTTCCCCTTACAACAATTTCCAGTTTGTATAAAAACGACTCATATCCATCAATTCCTACATTAGTCAAACTATGTTCCGCATTCAATATAACACTTAGTGACTTTTTTACTTCTGTTAAATCTCCGGAACAGATAACTGAAGATGATTTAATTCTTCTTAATTATTATCATTCACTTACTCCTGCACAGAAGAAATATCTTTTTACATATATATCCGGGCTTATTTCTGATACTGATTTATCATAAATACTAATCTAACTATTTAAGAATTAATTGCAACCCATAAGGGTTATATATTTTACATCCCATTTTTTCATCTGTTAGATTGCTATTAAAATGGGTACATTATATATAATACATTTTGGTATTAATATGATGGAAGGTATAATTTATGAACAGAGAACCAGAAACATTTAATTCACTTGAACAGATTCGCAAGATTTGTAAAGAACAAGGTATATCAGTATACAAATTGTCAAAAGAAAGTGGTATACCATATTCAAGTCTTAATAATATGTTTAACAGAAATACCGATCCATCATTATCTACTTTAACCAAAATATGTTACGGATTAAACATATCACTATCTGACTTCTTTTCACCCGCTCCTTCTAATGTATTACTTCTTAGCGATGAAGACAGAGAATTTATGCAATTATATAATCTTTTACCCAAAACCAAAAAGCAACGTCTACGTGCTTACTTAGACGGGCTTGTTGATGATGAACGTTCGAAATAATCCAAAACAACAAATTTTCTAATACAACAAAAGACTGTCGCTCTAAGAATAGAAGATTTCTTAATTCGACAGTCTTTATAATTAATAGAGGCGACAACCAGATTCGAACTGGTGATGACGGTGTTGCAGACCGGAGCCTTACCACTTGGCTATGTCGCCATATTGCGTTGCTTTGTTCAACAGCAACGCATACATTATATCAATATATATTATATTCGTCAAGGATTTTTTTATTCTTCCCAAAAATTTTTTTTGGATATCTTACAAAAATTTCATTATAATATTACTATTATAAATAAAACTCAGAATACTATTAGAGTTTATCGCGCTCATTATTATTTCACCGGTATGTGTTCCGCTCATAAAAGTTACAAACAGGCACAATACCCATATTACAAATATTCCCTCTACAAGTCCGACTGCGCTTCCTAGTAATTTATTCATTTCATGAATTATCGGTAATCTGCTTATTACATTTAAGAGTGAAATTATAATCCTTAAAATCATTTTCGTTATTATGAATAGAACAAACATCGCCAATGCACTTATAGTAATATCTGTAAGTGAAGTCGCTATATAATCATTAATTGCATCCACATTCATTGTTAATTTTTCATCTGTCATATTATCCTCTAACAATTTATCTTGTAATGCTTTAGGAAGATTTAACTGCTCGATTGTCTCTTTCTGTTTTTCCTCAGTAGAGAAATCCAACTCTGACGTTACATACTTATCCGTATATTCTGTCATCTGTTCCTTTATCTTATCATATACAGGAGTATTATTCTTAATGAATGTCTCACATGGTTCTAATAACATCATTGATATTAAGAATGCCACAACGGTTGCTACCAATGAAAGTAAAAGTCTTATCATACCCCTTTTATATCCATATAAAACCATTCCTGCAAGAAAAACCAACACGCCTATTAATAATAAAATTTCCATAGGTCTACCTCATTTCTGTACTTTAGATATTTAGATTAGAATTGCAGGCTGTTAAAGTCCGATACACCTGACAATACATTTAATTATCTTTTATCATTATTTTAATTCTATTTCTTCAACATCTGTTCCTGTAATTAATGAATATTTGTCATCCTTTAACGGAACAAGCTTTATAATATTCTTATCAAATGTATAATTGAATCTTTCAACGCCTGAGAATGAATACATTCTGCAATTTGAACTATCATTCATTACAACATTCTTACCCACAAAACATATGTCACTGAATTTAAAATCAAGTGATTTCGTAAACACTTTCTTACCCGAAGTATCATATACTTTTAATACTTCTGAATAATCTGCCGAATTACTTTTAAATACAATTCCTATATATTTACTGCTATGGAATACCATATCAATTTTATCCTCGAATTTTTCTTCATATGCAATCTTAGGTTTCTGTTCAATTGAATAAATAGTAAACATATTATCGCCAAATGCTACTGCTGTTGTATTATTTATAAATTCCACATCAGGCACAATTGTTGATTTATACTGGTTAAAACCACCTACAATTCTGTCTACCTCATTTTGTCCGACCGATGAATAATTATAGAACACAACCTTTGATTGTGTTGAACCATTCGATACCGATAAATACGATGCTACAAGTCTTGTACCATCATTTGAAATTGAGATATCTATCGGATATCCATCTCCTGCAAGAACTGTACGTCCACTTGCAATGCTTGTCCCATCTTTATCAGAAATCTCTATATAGCAGGCATCACCATCATCTAAAGTTGCTGCGACAACTCCCTGCTTAGACACTTCCACACTCTTGATTGGATAAGAAGTCTGTATCTTTCTCTGGTTACCTGACTTATCAATAAGAGTAATCTCACATGAATCTTTCTGTGCAATCGCAATATAACCACCACACACATCAATTACAGGATTATCAATATTAAAAGAGCTATTCCAAACCTCTTTACCACCACTGTAATATGACATTCCATAAGAATTATATCTTATTATTCCACCTGAAAATGCCCTGCAATTCTCAGAAACAACCATCTCGTCCAAATGTGCAAGACTGACTTTATTAAGAGTCTTATATGAACTGTATACTTTATTACTCAATCTTTTTGCATAAACAAATATTGCTACAAATATCAGTACGACTAATACTGATACTAAAATAAATATTCTTTTTTTCTTTCCGTCTATATTCATTTTATCATTCATTGTTATCTCCATTCTTTAGCTCATAACAACAGTATACCATTGTGCGTGTCATTATGGAAGTAAAATTGTTTCACCCTCCTTAATATAATTTTCATTTGTAATACTGTTTGCCTGTTTAATACTGTTTATCATATCAATATTTCCATATATTTTTAAACTAATTGAATATAATGAATCACCTGGTTTTACTATATAATATTGAGGTTCTTTTACAACCGGTGCAACTGTAGGCTCCGGTTCAGGTTGTGTCGTTGTTACCTGCTCAGTTTCGTCAGGCTGATTAACATTATCAGTGGTATCTGAAGGATTCTCAGTGTTTTTTGCTTCTGTCACATCTGATTGAGCCTCTGTGCCATTAGCAGCACTTGTCTGTTCTGGTTCTGGCTGTGAGTCTCTGTCCTGTGTCTGAGCTTCAGAGTGATTATTTGTATCTGAATTATTAGTAGTTTCAACATTGCCTGCCACATCAATTATCTTCGCTGTATCATCACCATCTGTCTGAACCTCCTTTGAGGAATTCATACCTACTATCATACTTTTTAAATCTTTTAGCTGGCCAGATGCATTCATAACCGCAATTGTTCCAAGCAGAACTGCTACTAACATAAATGAAGACGCCGAATATGCAAAAGCAGGTAATCTGCGTTTTCTTTCGGAAATATCGTCTGGTTTAACTGTGTCATTCTTAAGCCCGATGTATTCTGCAAGTCCATAATTACCTGAAACTGATTTTTCTCGTTTCTCTCCCTGATTGAAAAATATTTTATGAACTGTAGCATTAATATTTCTCTTTCTACTCTGTTCATAATCCTCCGGTATCTCGTTTTCTTCTATATGAAGAGCCATATACGACTGCATATCTGCATTTTTCTCATAATATATATAATATCCCGGAACCGACTTCATTCCACCATCATCATACAGATAGAAGGAATCTTCACATTCAACTCTGTCAATCAGAAAACACACTTTATCATTTCCTGCAAAATTATCCAGATGAATTTTCTGTATATTAGGCATATCATTTTCCAACATACCCGGCATTGAAGCAAACCAGCCAACGATATCCACATCATCAAAATAAGTCTTGATGTCCTCGTATAAGCCTGTCCACACGTCTTCATCATAGATAATTTCGTTATCCAAAAGTGGTCTTGCACATACAGCTCCCGTAATGAACACATATGCATTTCCATTATTTCGCTTTATATTTCCTAATAGAATTCCATATTTCAAATCTTTGCTGCTGAAATGCTTTACATATGTCATAACAAAATCTTCAACATAGATTTTTTTATTATCATATTCACAATTGCCAATCTGCCTTACATTCTTAGGTAATTTAATATCGGCATCATTCTTATTTTCTTCATCTTCACCCTTATAAATTATTTCAATCATAGTGATGTTCCCCTTTCATAAATATAATAGATTGTATCACAGTAATGCTGTAAAAAATGTCGATTTCTATTAATTATTCCAAAAACTTTTCTACAGTTTTCTATAATTTCCCGTATATTTCAACACATTTCTATCTATCTGCATATTAAATCTACTTGCTTATCAAATTAAATGCCTCTTCAATATTCTGTGCCTGGCCATTTTGTATTAGTTCTATCATTCTCTGTGCAGACAATTTATTTGTGTACTGCTTTGTAAAATATTTCTCATATTTATCTGTAATTAATGCTGAACTTTCATTATAGACATTTACTGCATTCTGATATTCTTCAACTTTCTTGCTTATCTCATCTTTCTTTGACTGAATAGCTGAAGCATGATTAATATTCACCTTGTCAGTTATCTCTGACTTTTTATTTTCTTCAAAATCTTTTAACTTTTCATTCTTAACATTGGTTGCCTCAGTAATTTGCTCCTGAAGCTTAGCCGCCTCTTTATCGAATTCACCAAGGTTATAATAACTCTCGTCTTTGTCTGTTTTTATGCCTTTTTTAATCTTCTTTATCTGTTTCTCATTATCACTGATTTTATATCTCTCGGTACGGACCTCTTCTAATGTACCATTATCTTTATCTTTAGTCAGAAGATAAATTGTCATATAGATACCTATGAATACCACCATAACGACAATCCATAATAGAATCTTTAAGAACCACCAAGGCTTTACTATCGCTACCACGATTCCCGGAATCAGAATAAGACCTGCTACAAACACTAATAATTTTACCAGCCATTCCATTCCGCCCTGTGTACAATAAAGAGCATAGAACCATTTCGTATCACAATACGCAGGCAGGCCATTTTCTTTTAATTTTCTTCTTACTGTACGATGTAAATCTCTGTTTTCCTCTACAAGTGTCTGAGTTTCGCTTTCAATTCTGTCTCTTATTCCCTTGTCTTTAGCCTTTTCTCTTTCACTTCGCACCTCTTTAAGACGCTTATTTCCTGCACTAATTATCTCCTCCTCATCACTTATGGCTTTCTGTCTCTCTTCATTAACAGTTTTATCAATATCTTTATTTAATGCTTCCATTTCCTGTTTTAATTCTTTTTCAAGTTTCTTTCCCTCATTTGCACATACATTTACCTGATTTGAGCATACATCTCTGTTCTCTAAATCGTTAATCATATTCTGAAGTTCTTCTATTCCACCTTTTAAGAAATCTGTTTCGTCCATATATTCTCCTTCTTTCTGAATTTATAAACTAAATTTATATATGCGTTATTTGTAATTACCATCACTGCCTGTCATAAAGCAATTTATTGACATCAGGTTGGATATAAAATACTTTTTGCCTCTGCTCTGGTAGCATTTTATTATTTAATCTACCTTAAGTGCCATATCTCCGTCTTTAATCCAGCCTGCTTTTCTAAAGCCCTGTGCTATCACAAGTGTTATAATTCCCGGTAACAGAAAATGCATTACTAATATCTCTATCATAGTAACCGGAACCGTTGTGCCTGCTGCAACCATTGCATCATATGCCGCAAACTGGCCTACAAGACCTGAACTTCCCATTCCTGAACCCTCCGGCGTACTCACCATTTTCAATATTGCTGAAGATACCGGTCCTAATATGGCACTTGATAATATTGCCGGAAGCCATATAACCGGTCTCCTTACAATATTTGGTATCTGCAACATACTTGTACCAATTCCCTGTGCGATAAGTCCACCTGTTTTATTCTCCTTAAAGCTTGCCACTGCGAAGCCTACCATCTGACAACAACAACCTATGGTTGCCGCACCTGCTGCAAGTCCTGTTATCCCCATTGAGATTCCAATTGCTGCTGAACTTATAGGAAGTGTAAGAATCATTCCCATTGCAACCGCCACGATTATTCCACCAACAATAGGATGTCTGTCCACATTTACATTAACTAATTTACCAAGCCATTTGATAAATGTTGTAATATATGGTCCTAACAATATTCCCACAAATGAGCCTGACAGAATCGATGCAAATGGTGTTAAAAGAATATCTATCTTAGTTTTACCTGATACTAAATGTCCGATTTCAATAGCAATATATGCCGCAACAAATGCTCCTAATGGCTCTCCCGGTCTGCCAAGTGTAATCACGAATTTTGAAGTTCCAAGACTCTGATACAATGCCGGAAATGCTCCTATCATACCAGCAACTGCTGCCGATACTGTAACTAACGGTGATTCCTTAAACTTCGCTGCGACTCCGACGCCAATTCCTGCACCCGTAATTGACTTTGCTACATTTGCAATGAAATTCAGATACACCGCAGGTGTTCCACTCATAAATTTAGCAATCTGCGATAGAATTGTTCCAAAAATCAATGTTGAGAACAATCCCAACGCCATGCCGCCTAGTCCGTCTATAAAAAGTCTGTTTAAATATTTTTTAACCATTTGTTCTATACCTCTGATAATACCTTTCCAATACTGTCATTTATCACTAATGTAGCTTTGCTGTCCATTGGTGTTGTAGATTTATTAATTAAAATCAGATTTTTTCCTCTGAAATATTGTATAAGTCCTGCTGCCGGATAAACAGCAAGTGAAGTTCCGCCTATAATAAGCGTATCTGCATTAGCAATATGCATTATCGATTCACTAAGTATATTTTCATCTAAGCCCTCTTCATACAATACAACGTCTGGCTTAATAATTCCTCCACATTCACATTTTGGAATGCCTTTACTGTTATACATATAGTAAAAATCATAGAACTTATGACATTTCATACAATAATTTCTATGTACGCTGCCATGTAATTCATATACATTTTTGCTTCCTGCCGCCTGATGCAGACCATCAATATTCTGTGTTATTACAGCCTTTAATTTGCCCGACTCCTCTAGTCTTGCAAGCGCCTTATGAGCATTGTTAGGCTCCACATCTTTAAATAACATTTTATCTTTATAGAATTTATAGAATTCTTCCGTATTTCTCATAAAAAATGTATGGCTTAGAATTGTCTCCGGTGGGTATTTATAACTCTGATTATAAAGTCCGTCTACACTTCGAAAATCGGGAACTCCGCTTTCAGTTGACACTCCTGCGCCACCAAAAAATACTATATAATTACTTTTTGCAACTATATTTTTTAATTCAGTAATTTTACTGTCCATATAGTCATCTCCTCGTTTATCTGTAAATTTATGGATATCTGCAAATATATCATATGATGCCACGCCAAAGACAGGATTATGAATTACAAATCACAAAGTAATTTGCCCGGCATCTTTTATTCCAACATCATTATATATCAAATAACTAAATAAACCAATAAAAAAATCCCACGAAATACCTAAATCGACATTTCGTGGAATCATATATGCTTTTTTAATTCAAATTATAATTTAAAATTATCTTCTGATTACAAAATTTACAAAATACATTAATTTTCGTAATTATTTTATAAATTATTCGCAAATAATTCTTCTAATTATAATCTCTTAAGTAATTCTTCTCTTTCTTTCTCATAACCTGGTTTACCAAGTAATGCAAACATATTTCTCTTGTAGCTTTCAACACCTGGCTGGTCAAATGGATTAACTCCTGAGATATATCCGCTGACACCACAAGCAAATTCGAAGAAGTAGAATAACTGTCCTAAATAGAATTCGTTCTGCTCTGGAACTGTTACCATAAGATTTGGAACGTTACCATCTGTATGTGCAAGAATTGTTCCGTTCATTGCACTCTTGTTGATGAAATCTACTGTCTTACCTGCAAGGTAATTTAAACCATCTAAGTCAACTGGTTCTTCTTCTATTTCAAATGAGCATTTAGGAGTTTCAACATTAATAACTGTTTCGAACATTATTCTTGAACCATCCTGAATAAACTGTCCCATTGAATGTAAATCTGTTGTTAAATCAACTGATGCTGGGAAGATACCTTTCTGATCTTTTCCCTCGCTCTCGCCAAATAACTGTTTCCACCATTCTGATACATAGTGAACACTTGGCTCATAGTTAGCAAGAATTTCAACTGCTTTGCCTTTTCTATGAAGAATATTTCTGATTGCTGCATATTTAAGTGAATCATTTTCTGCAAATGGAGTATTTAATGCAAGCTCTCTTCCTGATGCTGCACCTTCCATAAGTTTGTCGATATCTGCTCCGCTTACTGCGATTGGAAGAAGTCCAACTGCTGTTAATACTGAGAAACGTCCTCCAACATCATCAGGAACAACAAATGTTTCGTATCCCTCTTCGTTAGCAAGATTCTTTAATGAACCCTTAACTTTATCTGTTGTTGCATATATTCTCTTAGCTGCGCCCTCTTTACCATATTTCTCTTCAAGAATCTTCTTAAATACTCTGAATGCGATTGCAGGCTCAGTTGTTGTACCTGACTTAGAAATCATATTAATAGAGAAATCTTTTCCCTCTACGATATCCATTAAATGTTTAATATATGTGCTGCTGATGCTGTTACCAACATAGTAAATCTCTGGTGTCTTTCTCTGTTCTTTGCTTAAATTATTGTAGAAACTATGTCCAAGGAAATCTATTGCAGCTCTTGCACCAAGATAAGAACCACCGATACCGATAACTAATAATACATCAGAATCGTTCTGTATCTTCTTAGCTGCTTCTTTAATTCTTGCGAACTCTTCTTTATCATAATCAACAGGCAAATCAATCCAGCCTAAGAAGTCATTTCCTGCACCTTTTTTTGTAACTAATGTATCTTTTGCATTTGCAACAATGCTTTCCATATTAGCTACTTCATTTTCAGAAATAAATTTGGCTGCCTTTGAGTAATCAAATGTAACTTTTGCCATTTCTACACACTCCTTTGTCTCTTCTATTCATCTTTTACTTTTTAAAAATATTCGTTCTATATTATAGTACCAACGAGAAATTTTGGCAAGCAATTACGCAAGAAATTCATCTAAAACTTCATTAATGACTAACTCTTTATCCTTTAC
>OMVQ01000043.1 GCA_900314555.1 uncultured Eubacteriales bacterium
ATCACTTTTTTATTGTAAAAAAGTGATAGAACCCATTGAAATATTAAGTTTTTAAATAAAAAATAGGAGTGTCATTTGACACTACCGCCTAAAAAATGGAGGTTTATTTTATGAATAACAAAACAAACAGAATTAAATTAATTGCATTAAATCTGATAGGAATTGTACTTGCGGGCAGTAATATGTATGGCTTGAATCCGGTAGGAATGGGATATTCTTCAGCATTATACGCAAGCGGTTCACCGGGAATAACTACTATAATAGTAATGTTACTTGGAATGGCAAATAATTTTCAGACGATAGAAATAGTGAAATACATATCTGCAATAAGTGTAATCATCATTATATCTAAACTGACAGCCGTTAATAAACTGCGTGTAAACGAATATGCGAGCGCAATAATATGCTTTGTTTCAGTATTTGCATTGGAAGTTACTGATTTATTAATTAATGAGAAATACACGACATTTGCAATGAATACAGAGACAGTTATGACATTAGTGATGCCTGTGATTATGGCTGTATTTTCGGCGGCATTAAATATTGCGTTCAGGAAAGCCATTCAGGCACTCATAAGCGGTAAAGCTATCTATGATAATGAAGAAATGTTTAGTATGGCACTTATTACCGGGTTAGTTATCTATAACATAGGCGAGCGAATGACGATTCCGGCATCGGGAATAGAGATAATATTGTTCTTTTCGATTCTGTATGGCGCATATAAATATGGTGCGGGAATGGGCGCGATAATCGGCTCTGCGTGTGGAATATCCCTGTGCTTATGGTATGATGATGCGAAATACTTAGGAATAATGTGTATGCTTGGAATTGCAATAGGAATATTCAGAGAATTAGGACGAGTTATCAGCGTATTATCAATGATTTGTGCGTGCATAACAGTCGGCTATGCGGCATATCCGTTATTCATCAGTGACAATATTGTCAAGGGATTACTTGGTGCAGGCGTAATATTTATGATGCTTCCTAAAAATATTATCTACAGATTCGAAGAAAATATTAATAATAATGAAGAAAATGATATGCAGAAGATACTTGAGGAAAAGCTGACAAATGCAGCAAAGGCAATAGAGAAGTTGTCAAAAAGCATATTAAAAACTGATATGGAGACAGGCAATATTGACAGTACTGAGACGAATACCGACATTAACCAGATATGGAAGAATAAATTCGATGAGAGCAGAAATATTATGTCAGGACAGCTTAACCAGATTTCTAAAATCATAGAAGAATATTCGCATGAAATGTATGATTTCGTGAAGATTACAGGGGAAGAGGAAGAATATATAAGACATAAATTAAAGGGCAGAAAAGTGTATATGGATAAAATAATGGGTATCGAGAACCGCAGACATAAAAAAGAATATTTAATAACAGCAAAATGCGAGAAAGGTGTGACAATTGGAACAAGGGAGATAGCAGAAGCGGTAAGTGAGGCATTTGGAAAGGCATATATGCCATCTAGAAATTGCAGAAAAGTAATAAGTAATGAATTCACGACAACGACGTATGTGGAAGAGGCGAATTTCTATGTATTGCATGGCGCAGCGAGAAAGGCAAGAGGCGAAAGCGGAATATCCGGAGATAATTATTCGCTTAAAGAATTAGAAAATGGACAGGTTCTTATGGGAATTTCAGATGGTATGGGTTATGGCGCAAGTGCCTGCCTTGAAAGTGAAACAGTAATTGAATTGTTAGAACAACTTTTAGACAGTGGTTTTGATGGTGATACAGCACTTAAAATGATTAATTCAGTTATGATAATGAACTCAGAGGAGGAACACCCTGCTACGCTTGATTATGGTGTGATTGATTTACATTCAGGTATGTGCGATTTAGTGAAAATCGGAGCAGCCACGACATTTGTTAAGAGGGGAAACTGGGTTGAAACGATTAAATCTACCTCAATGCCACTTGGTATGTTTGCCGAAGTCGACTATGACAGCACAAGCAAGAAATTATACGACGGAGATTTGGTAATTATGGTGTCTGACGGTGTAATCGATGCACTTAATACAGAGGACAATGATGGTAAATTAGTTGAAATCATAAGGGATATCGATGGCGGTTCGCCAAAAGAGATTGCAGATTGCATATTAGAAAAGGCGGTTTCTGATAAATCAAGACTGACTGATGATATGACCGTATTAGTAACCGGAATATGGGAAAATAATAAAAAGATAGCATAATAAATACTTGCTAATAAATTTAGAATAAAGTAACATATAATATATGATAAATACTGATAATTTATAAAGCTAGAGTAATAAAGTATTGAAAATAACAGAAATAACAGAAAGAACAAAGAACTGGTGTATACAGAGCCGGAATAATATAAATGAATATATAGAGAAAAAGCGGAATTGATAAAGAGATTATGAACGAATTAGTTAAAGTCAGAAAATATATGGAACAATTTAATATGGCAGAAAAAGGAGAAAGCGTCATTGTGGGTGTATCAGGTGGCGCTGATTCCGTATGCCTGTATAAAATACTTTTAGAACTTAAGAATTATTTTGATATAGATATTATTGCAGTTCACATTCATCATGGAATACGTGGAGATGAAGCTGACAGGGATATGAAATTTGTGGAAAATATGTGTAAGAACGATGGTGTTAAGTTTAAGTGCTATAAGTACAATGTTCCTGAATATGCTAAGGCTAACGGATTATCAGAAGAAGAAGCGGGCAGAATGTTAAGATATAAGGCATTTGATGAAGTGGCGAAAGAACTTATAAGTAATGGAAGAAGTGTAAAGATTGCGGTAGCGCATAACAGAAATGACAGTGCCGAGACATTTATCCATAATCTGTGCCGGGGAAGCGGACTTAAAGGATTAGCGGGAATTCCATATAAGAATGGAAGTATAATAAGACCGGTATTGTGTCTTACACGCGAAGAGATAGAGAGGTATCTATCAGAACATAAGATAGAACATATAGACGATTCGACAAATTTTACAGAGGATTATACAAGGAATAAGATAAGGCACAGAGTGTTACCATATCTTAATGAGAACATTAATGATAACAGTATAAGCCACATTTGTCAGGCAGCAGATGAGTTAAGGGAGATAGAAGATTATCTTTCAGAGATTACGAATTATGCGTATGAAAATATTGTCTCAGAGCATAATAAATGTATTTACATTAACAGAAAGGCTCTTGCAGATGAAAAAGAGATAATACAGAAGCGTGTTGTGAGAGTATGCATTGAAAAGGCAGCGGGAAAGCTTAAGGATATTACAAGGAAGCATGTAGAAGATGTGATAGATTTATGTGGCAGACAGACAGGACGATATATAATGCTCCCATATGGAATTATAGCCAGAGTCCAATATGAGAATATAATTCTTGAGAGAGAAAATATAAATAAATCCATAGATGAAAAAAATATAGAAAAAGATATCAGGAAAGATGGCGTATATACACTGGGAGACGAAGAGTTTGATGTAAGGATAATTGATGTCGAAAAAGAGGGAATAAATATAAAATTTTTAATAAATCAGCTAAAAAATTACCAAAACTTGTATACTAAATGCTTTGATTATGATAAAATACAATTTACTGTGCAATTAAGATATCGTGAATCAGAGGATTATTTAGTTATAAATGCAAAGGGACAGAGAAAGAAACTGAAAAGTTTTTTCGTGGATAACAAGATTCCGGCAGAAAAAAGAGGTATGATTCCGGTATTTGCAGACGGTTCACATATTATATGGATTGTAGGTCATAGAATTAGTGAAGAATATAAGGTGACAGAAGATACGAGACATTTATTAATAATTTCTAGACTAGAAAGGAAAGAAAATCAAAATGCAGGACAAAATCAGAGTATTGATTGAAGAAGAAGATGTGTGTGCCAAGATTAAAGAGATTGGCGAACTAATCAGCAGGAATTATGCAGGCAAAACAGTACACCTCATCTGTGTATTAAAGGGTGGAGTGTTCTTTATGTGCGAACTTGCTAAGAGAATTACAACAGATGTATCTATGGACTTTATGGCAGTTTCAAGCTATGGTTCAGGTACAGAGAGCAGTGGAAAAGTAAAAATTGTAAAGGACCTTGATGAATCAATTGAGGGTAAGAATGTCCTGATTGTAGAAGATATTATCGATTCAGGACGTACATTAAAGGCATTAACAGATATGTTATGGCAGAGAAATCCTAACAGTATCGAGATATGCACATTACTTGATAAACCTGACAGAAGAGTCGTTGATGTAGATGTGCAGTATACATGTTTTAACATACCTGATGAATTTGTGGTAGGTTTCGGTTTAGATTATGACCAGAAATACAGAAATCTTCCATATATCGGTGTGGTAGAGACAGAATAAATAATAAATGCTTAAAAAGTGAGAGGAGGTTTCGAAAAGTGAAGAAACAAATGAAAGGCTTTGGTATTTATATAATTGTACTCTTATTAGTTATGGCAGCTTTTTATTACATTGCAATATATAATAAGGATACAGATAATTATAAATATAGCGACTTCTTAGAAGATGTTAAAAATGATGAAGTCAAAAGTGTCACAGTATATCAGAACAAGGAAGTACCTACAGGCAAGATAGTGGTACGATTGAATGATGGTGATAAACATACAATCCGAGTTGCAAGTGCAGCAGATACAGAGCAGAGACTTATTGATTTGGATATAGAATACACAATGAAAGACGTTGAAAAAGAAAATGTATTATGGCAGATTCTTCCATACGTCGTAATGATAGTAATTGCTGTTATATTTATCTCAATACTTACCGCACAGACAGGCGGCGGTGGCGGAGCTAACCGAATGATGAGCTTCGGAAAGAGTCGTGCTAAAATGGTTAATGATCCTAAGAAGAGAGTTAAGTTTGACCAGGTAGCAGGCTTACAGGAAGAGAAAGAAGAGTTAGAGGAAATCGTTGATTTCTTAAAATATCCTAAGAAATATCTTGAAGTAGGTGCAAGAATTCCTAAAGGTGTAATTCTTACAGGACCTCCGGGAACAGGTAAGACATTACTTGCTAAAGCCGTAGCAGGCGAGGCAGGCGTGCCATTCTTCAGCATTTCAGGTTCAGATTTCGTAGAAATGTTCGTTGGTGTCGGTGCATCAAGAGTAAGAGATTTATTTGAAGAGGCTAAGAAGAATTCTCCATGTATCGTATTCATTGATGAGATAGATGCCGTTGCAAGAAGAAGAGGAACAGGTATGGGTGGCGGACATGATGAAAGAGAACAGACACTCAACCAGTTATTAGTAGAGATGGACGGCTTCGGTGTAAATGAGGGAATAATAGTAATGGCTGCTACTAACAGAGTAGACATACTTGATCCTGCAATATTACGTCCGGGACGTTTCGATAGAAAAGTTGTGGTCGGCAGACCGGATGTTAAAGGAAGAAGAGAAATTCTTGATGTTCATATCAGGGATAAACAGGTTGGTGATGATGTAGACCTTGATAATGTAGCACAGACTACAGCAGGCTTTACAGGTGCAGACCTTGAGAACCTCTTAAATGAAGCAGCAATCTATGCTGCAAGACAGAACAGAAAATATATTACCCAGGAAGATATTAACCGTTCATTTATTAAAGTTGGTATCGGTACAGAGAAGAAGAGTAAAATCATCTCAGAGAAAGAGAAGAGAATTACAGCATTCCACGAATCAGGTCATGCGATTTTATTCCACGTTCTTCCGGATGTCGGACCTGTACACACAGTTTCAGTTATTCCTACAGGAACAGGTGCAGCAGGATATACAATGCCATTACCTGAGAAGGATGAGATGTTTAATACTAAGGGCAAGATGCTTCAGAACATAATGGTATCATTAGGCGGAAGAATTGCCGAGGAAATGGTATTAGACGATATTACAACAGGTGCATCACAGGATATTAAGCAGGCAACAGCAACAGCTAAAGCCATGGTTACTAAATATGGTATGTCTGATAAATTAGGTCTTATCTGCTATGGAGATGATGATGACGAAGTATTTATCGGAAGAGATTTAGCACATACAAGAGGCTATGCTGATGGAACTGCAAGTGCCATTGACAATGAAGTTAAGAGAATTGTTGATGAGTGTTATGCTAAGGCTAAACATATAATCGAAGAACACAAAGACGTATTATATAAGAGTGCCGAACTTCTTATGGAGAAAGAGAAGATTGGACAGAAAGAATTCGAAGCTTTATTTGATGATGAAACTGAAGTAAAAGAATCAGAAACACCAGATGCAGAAGTGACAGAATAAAAGTAGCTGGATAGCAGAGCAGAAGTGACAGAATAAAAGTAGTTGGTTAGCAGAGCAGAAAGCAACTATAATGAAAGTTACAGAATAGGAAGCTGCAGATACTAAGACAGAATAATTTATATTTGAATAAAAGTGTTAATTTAATGTAGAAATTGTATAAAAACAAATGATGAAAAATAAGATATTTTGTAGAAATGGAAAAGAATGTGTCAAATTGCACAAAAAGTAAAATGATTTTTTGTAAAGTTTATGCACACTTTTGTGTAGACGGATGTTATAATTTACATCGTAAAAACCCCCCAATACATTATATAGTTTTTGCTACACCCCATAAGAAACGAAATACCTTCTCCAAAAAGGACAGCACGTGAGCTGTCCTTTTTACGTGTGGAAGTGTAGAATATTAAAAACTTATAAAACATTATTGCATTTGAATGTGAATTATAATAAAATTGTGAAAGCTACATATCATATAATAAGAGGAAAAAGCAATGAATATAGATTTGAATCATATGAATAAAAATGAAAAGAAAATATTGTATATACAGAATATGCGTCCAATGCTTAATAAAGAAGCATTATTTTGTGATGAGAATTCTGAATACAGACTTCCACCTGAACCGGATAAGAATTCAGAAGTAAAGATTCGTTTCAGAACTGCTGTGGGTAACGTAGACAGAGTATACCTGTGCGTAGGAGACGAAGAACACCTGATGGAACATATAGAAAATGATATGTTATTTGATTATTATGAATATGTGTTTAAGGTTGAAGAGGCACAGATAAGATACTATTTCAAGATAGTTTCAGGCTTCGAAGAGTGTTTCTATGATAAATCAGGTGTATGCGACAAGAGACTTGGCTGGTATGACTTCGTAATTACTCCGGGCTTCAAGACTCCTGACTGGGCTAAGGGTGCAGTAATGTACCAGATATATACAGACAGATTCTTTAATGGTGATAAGAGTAATGATGTAGAGACAAGAGAATACAGCTATATCGGTGATTACTCTGTTAAAGTTGATGACTGGTATAAATATCCTGCCACAATGGGCGTAAGAGAGTTCTATGGCGGAGATATTCAGGGCGTGTGGGATAAATTAGACTATTTAGAGAAATTAGGTGTAGAAGTAATATATTTCAATCCTATGTTCGTTTCACCCTCTAACCATAAATATGATATTCAGGATTATGATTATATTGATCCACATTTTGGAAAGATTGTTAAAGATGAGGGAGAATTGCTTAGCGAAGGCAATTATCTTAACAGAGAGGCAAGCAGATATATAACAAGAGTTACCGATAAGGCTAACTTAGAGGCATCTAATGAATTATTTGCCAGATTTGTTGAAGAAGTCCATAGAAGAGGAATGAAAGTAATCTTAGATGGAGTATTTAACCATTGTGGTTCGTTTAATAAATGGCTCGATAGAGAACAGATTTATGAGAATCAGGAGGGCTACGAAAAAGGTGCATATGTATCAGGTGACAGCCCATACAGAAGTTTCTTTAAATTCTTCGAAGATGCATGGCCTTATAATTATCATTATAATGGCTGGTGGGGACACGATACATTACCTAAGCTTAATTATGAAGAATCTCCAAAATTATATGAATATATAATGCGAATTGCAAGAAAATGGGTTTCACCACCTTATAATGTAGATGGCTGGAGACTTGATGTTGCGGCAGATTTAGGACACAGTGGCGAATTTAACCATAAGTTCTGGAAAGATTTCAGAAAGAATGTTAAAGAGGCTAATCCTGAAGCTATTATATTAGCTGAACATTATGGAGATCCGGGTTCATGGTTACAGGGTGATGAATGGGATACTGTAATGAACTACGATGCATTTATGGAGCCTATCACATGGTTTCTTACAGGTATGGAGAAGCATAGTGATGAGAAGAGAGATGATTTAAGAGGTGACTCATATTCGTTCTTCGCATCTATGCGACATCATATGTCAAGATTTCAGGGTAACTCATTATTAGTTGCCATGAATGAATTATCTAACCACGACCATTCACGTTTTATGACCAGAACTAATGGTAATGTCGGCAGAGTTGCATCAGTTGGACCACAGGCAGCCGAAATGTATACTAATAAAGGTATTATGAAAGAAGCTGTAATAATGCAGATGACATGGCCGGGAGCACCTACTATCTATTATGGTGATGAGGCAGGCTTATGTGGCTGGACTGACCCGGATAACAGAAGAACTTATCCATGGGGTAGAGAAGATATGGAATTAATTGAATTCCATAGAGATGCAATAAGAATTCATAAGAATAACATAGCTTTAAGAAAAGGTTCATTTAAGGCATTATTAGGTGAATATAATGTAATTGCTTATGGACGTTTCTTAAATGATAATATACTTGCAGTTGCGATTAATAACAACGATACAGAGAGAGAAATTCATATTCCTGTATGGCAGCTAGGCGTTAAGGATAATAATATAATGGAAAGCCTTATGGTATCGTCAAGAGACACATATAATGTGGGTAAGGTAGAGTATGTCGTTGTAAATGGCGAGATAGTAGTAAGATTACCGGGCTTTTCGGCTGCAATATACAGAAAAAGAGTACAGTAGAAAAGCAAATGAAAAATGAAATTTATTGACTGTTATAAATGACGAACAAAGTAAATTTCGAATGATTAATGATAAAATAAACTCTGTTAGTAATAAAAAAATACTTGCACTTTAATGCTTTATATGGTATAAATATAGAGCATTGAAAAATTGGATGGATTCCCGAGTGGCCAAAGGGGACAGACTGTAAATCTGCTGCAAATTGCTTCGGTGGTTCGAATCCACCTCCATCCATTAAA
>OMVQ01000084.1 GCA_900314555.1 uncultured Eubacteriales bacterium
GACTTACTGTCTCACAAGCGACTTGAATATATTATCACTATGGTTTGGTTTTGTCAACAACTTTTTTCAACTTTTTTTGACTTTTTTGCATTTTCTTTTTTGACATCTTTTTCATTATTTCATTTTGTATTTTCTACAACCCCCTTTTTAATCATTCTTTATAAATAAAATGCTATAAATTATAGATAAAACACTGAAGTAAATACTTCTATATTAATTACTTCAGTGTCTTTTACAATGTTATTGGCTTACTATTATCTTACTATTATCTTACTATTGGTTTATCATCAGTTTACCATTTACTTGTCATCTACTTACTATCATCTTTCCAGTGGATTACCAGCCAAGTTCTAACAGCCAGTTATTAATTTTTCTTTCTACTTCTTTTTCCGAATCATTCTCTGTATTACTATTATCATATTCACCCTTTATATTGCCGTCCACAATATAGAGAATTCTTGAACATTTAGCTGCAACCTTCGAATCGTGTGTAACCATCATTATCGTTGTTCCCTCTTTATTAAGTTTAACTAACTCATTCATAACTTCATTAGCGGCAGTGCGGTTTAATGCTCCTGTTGGTTCATCAGCAAATAGTAGCTTTGGTTTATTAATCATACTTCTACATATTGCTGCTCTTTGCAATTGTCCTCCTGACACCTCATTTATATCATTATCTGCCACATCGATAATTCCAAGTTTACGCATCAATTCTTCTCCACGCTCCATTTTCTCTTTGCGTGTTTCCTTAATCTTCTTACTCTGAATGGCAGGCAGCACAATGTTATCAAGAATCGTTAAATTCTTCATCATATACATCTGTTGGAATATAAATCCCATTTCGTCAAGTCTTAATGTAGCTAAATCATTATCCTTTAACTTAGTAATATCAGTTCCATCAAAAATAACCGTTCCACTTGTTGGATTATCCATACCTGAAACCGAATATAATAAAGTAGATTTTCCTGAACCTGACGGCCCCATTATAGCCACCATTTCTCCATCATCAACCACAAACTCAACATTTTTTAAGATATTATTCTGCCTTTTATCAATCACATATGTTTTACATATATCTTTTACTTCTAATAAATGTCCCATATTTAAACCTCTTTTCTATAATATTGCTTGTCATTTCACATTTTCCATTCGTAAATTTTATTTTAATTACATATTTTTACTCATCATATATTTTATTCTATATTAGATGTGTCTTTACTCTTAATCGTCTTAGTATAAACAGATACGATAAATGCTACCGCAAATGTCATCAACAAAATAATAACCGGATATAATACAAATATCTCTAACGGCTTAATATTATAGCTGATATCTTTTGCACCCATCATTCCAAATATCGGTGTAATGCACAATTTAGTCATTGGTATGGATATCGCACCTGCTAGTATAACAGCTATTAAAGACACGATTCCAAACCTGTAGGTATGCCATTTAATTATCTGACTGTCTTTAAAGCCTATTGCTTTAAGAAGTGCAATCTGACTTCTTTCATCTGCTATAAATGCTCTCTCCATTAAAATCGTCACGAGAACCACAACAATTAATGTAATAATCAACACCATATACTGCACAGATTCTAATGTATCCACAGATTTAGTAGATTCAATACAATATTCTGTACAATTCGTAACATCATCATTGTTATACAATTTCTTAATTCTTTCTTTACGCCTTTCTATTTCTTTTTCAGACGGATTATCCGTAAAATTAATCTGAAAACTGAAAATACTTGAAGCATATCTTAAATTCGTAGGTGCATCACTATGAAGTCTTATTAATTCTCCAAGCTGGTTCATAGTCTGGAAATATGCTGTTATAATACAATTTCTTTGTTCATTTCCATAATCAATCGTAATCGTATCTCCTATTTTCACACCAAGTTTCCTTGCAATCTGCTTTGTAATTGCTATCTCATCTGCATTTTCAGGGGCATATCCATCTAAATATCTGTAATCAGACATTTTCGTATTATATCCCTGCTGGCAGGTAATTTTGTAACTATTTCCATTTGCTGTAACTTTATATTTGAATTGAACCTCTACCGCAAGGCTTGCAGGCATATCCTCTTCCTGTAATCTTTCAGCCTGTTTACTTAGATATTCATTAATCGCATTATCTTCATCTACTTTTGTCATTAATTCCATAGCTTTATTAGTATCTGCAATATACAAATCACTCTTTGTTGCGAAGAAATCAATGAGGTTATCACTTTTCATTGTATTAGTTGTATTTACAATCATAAGCACTAATAAAGTACAAACAAGAAATGAAGCTATAATGGTTATAAATCTTTTCGGACTGCTAAGCACATCATTAACTGCCATATACATCGGTGTACTTGTATGGCTTTTACCAATTCTATATAATGATTTCTTACTATATCTCTCACCTGTCTGTCCTGACCTTACAGCATCTACAGGCGACATTTTCTTCACTCTTCCGGTACAAATAAATGCAAATGATACAATTATAATTACTACCACTAACGCACCTAAGACATTCGTTAATATACCGATTTTATTACCCAATACCATATCATCACTGACAGATTTCAATAACATATTGCCAAATGGAATACTTATTATAAAGCCAAGTGCTGCACCAGATAGCGATAATATAAGATATTTAATAATATAAATACTTCTTATCTTAAAATTCTTAATACCTATGGCTTTCATAACGCCAATTTCTCTGAATTCTTCTTCAATGGTAAATGTAATTGAGAATTTCAATACCACAAAAGATACTATTATAAGGCATATGCTTAAAACGAGTATAATAAAAGCCACTATCATATCAAGCACATAGCAGTTTTTAATAAGATTATAATCTCCATCAAATGCAACATTTGGAATATCTGTAATTATCTTTTCTAATCTTTTTATGTCATTAGTCTGTATATATGCAATCTGCCCCCGGTAATAATTATTTATAGTCTCATCCATACACATTTTCTTAAAATCATTGTTATTCATAATAATTCGTGCATTTCCCATAAAACCGGAACCTAATAATGCATCTTTTGCCTTACCATCAATTATCAATGTCATATCTACACTTTCAAACTGTATATGTATTCTGTCACCCCTTTTCAAATTATTGTCTTTCATAAAATTACCCGTAACATATATATGTCCCTCTTCTACTGTGGTAATTTTCTTATTATCAAGATTAAAATATGATAATTTAGATTCATCTATTGATTGAAATATAACAGAACCATTAGCTTTAGTTATCTCATTCTTTTCATTAAGCAGATTATACTTAGAGCCATATAATACATTCTCAAGCTTATAGCTCTTAACAGCGGCTTCGTCATCTAAATACTCATCTAATCCCTTTTTCGAATTACCTCCACCCATAGTCAAAATATTATAGTCTCCGATGCCTGCCTTATCGAAATAATAATCCGTCCCATTAACTACACTGATTACATTGTTAAGACCACTTGCTACAAATATTGTAGCAAGACAGATAAACAGAAACAGGATAATATTTATTGATTTTTTACGTTTTAAATCTTTCTTTAATATTCTGATAAACAAATGCTTTCTCCTCTCTATTTATAAACTAATTTAGGCGTTTGCCAAACGCCGTAAGCCGCATAAATACGGCATTTTTTTGTTGCAAAAATAAAATATCTCCTCTAGGTTTATGGTAAA
>OMVQ01000033.1 GCA_900314555.1 uncultured Eubacteriales bacterium
AAAATTTTAGTAGTAAAAGTAATAAAATGTCGAAAAACGCATTAAATACGTTGCGTTCAGAACAAAAGTCTTGCGTTCAGAACATTTATATTGAAAACAGATAGTCGTGACAATATAATGATTTAAAAAGATATAAAAAATATAATGATAGGAGAAAATGAGTTATGAAAAAAATAATTAAATTTAAACAGAAAATGGCAATAATATTAATTATTATTATGTTTATTACAAATAGTGGAGTTAATGAACTAACTGTTAAAGCAGATAATTTAAAAGAATATGTAACATTATATTTAATTGATAATACACCAGAAAAATGGATAAAAAATGATAATGCACAAATGCAGCTTATAGATAATACCAATGGCCATGATTGTTATAATATGACTAAGATTGATGATATTATTTGGTCAGTATCTGTTCCGGCAACTGCTTATAATATTACTTTTAACAGAATTAGTCCTGATAAGAGTATACAGTGGAATTCATGGAGTGCTGGTGGTAGAGATGGTAATAATGCATATTATGTTGATGGCAGTGAATATGGACATTGGGATTATAAGGAAGAAATTGAAGAAAACTATTTCCATGCTGGTGATATAGTATATCTTGACTTAGGCAATTTAATTTCTTGGGAACAGGCAGCGGCTCAGTTTTATGTCAATTTTGCAGACATTACAAAGGCAGATTTTGGAGGAAAGAATATAACATTTCCTTCTAATAATGAATCAGTAAATCCTAAATTATATGATTATCAGGTAGCTGACCATATTTATGCTTATGTTGTAACAATGGCTGATGCTGGAAATAATACTTTAAGATTTTGGAGAGGAAATGAAACAACTCTTTGGAATTATACAATAACACTTAAATATAGTGATTATTATAGGGGATTAAATTGTATAAAAATTTCAGATTGGGATAATAGTGGAGAATTAACAACAGTTGATTATGAACCAGATTATTCAGTTGATAGTGATGGTGATGGACTTGCTAACTATTTTGAAGCAATTATCGGAACGGACAAGAGAAATACAGATACTGATGGAGATAGTTTAAATGATTATTATGAACTAAATGAAGTTGAGTCAAATCCATTGATATTTGATTCAATCACCCCGGGAATTTCAGATGGTGATGTGGATAGTGATGGTGATGGTTTGTCTAATGCAGTTGAATTTATATATAACTCTGACCCTACGCAAGTTGATACTGATAGCGACAAATTAAATGATTACGACGAGGTACATATATATAATACAAAACCAAATGATCCAGATACTGATGATGATGGGATTTCAGATTACGATGAAATTGTATTAGGCTTAAATCCTAATAAAAAAGATACTGATGATAATGGAATTGAAGATTCTGAAGAATTTATTGAACAGACTATTAATAATGACAGATATGATTCGTCATTGTTTGAGGATAATATTGCAATTCCAAACATTACTTCAATCTCTGCTAAGGATAATGTGAATACTCACATTAATATCAATGCATATACAGGTAATCTTAAGGGAAATGAAAGAGCTTATATTGGCAAGGTCATAGAAATATCAGGTTCTGAGATAAATGCAGGAAAAATTGAATTTACACTTAACAGTAGTTATACATTAAAAGAGTATAAACTTGGTGAAACAGTGACAAATGGTTTGATAATCTGTTATAATGACGGAGAAAATACAACTCCTTTAGAGAGTTTATTCGATGAAGGAACTAGAACGATTTCAACAAATATAGTTAACGACGGTATTTATTTTGTTTTAGATGCTATGAGTTGGCTGAATTCAATGGGAATTGATTCAAATACATTTGAGAGTGAAGAAACAAATGTATTACCGATGTCTATAACAGCTTTTAATGGTAATGATACAGAAAAATTGATAAATGAATGTGATGACGTTATTCTTTCTGATGTTAAAATCAGAGGTCAGGTTGATATTATATTTGTTGTTGATACAACTGGCTCAATGTCGGGTTATATTAGCAATGTAAAAAATAATGTTAACAGTTTTGTAAATGAAATTTCTGCTGCCGGAATAACTCCTAATTTTGCTTTAGTTGAATATAGAGATATTACATGTGATGGAACAGATTCAACTAAAGTTAAAAAGAATTCAGATTCTTTGAACTGGTTTAATAATGTAACTGATTTTAAAGCTGAAATTTCTAAGTTAACTGTTAGTGGTGGAGGAGATGAACCAGAAACTACAATTGATGCCTTGGAAATGGCAAGAGAATTAGACTTTAGACAATCATCACAAAAATTTATTATTGTTGTTACAGATGCAGGATATAAAGTAGATAATAATTATGGTATCAAATCAATGGATGAAATAATAAATCTTCTAGTAGAAGATGAGATTAATGTTTCTGTTGTATCAGGTTCATCTTGTAAATTAACATATAAAAATTTATACGAAAAAACAGGTGGTGTGTTTGCAAATGTTAACAGTAATTTTAAAGATGAATTATTAAAGATTGCTGATTTAATAAACGAGGAAACAAATAGTGGATGTTGGATAGCATTAAATGGTCTTATTCCTCAAGTTGTTAAATTAAAAGAGACTCCATCTTTAGCAAGTACATCTGATACGGATGGTGACGAATTACCTGATAATAAAGAATTAGCAGATGTAAAACCAACAAAATACATAAATATCGCTCCATATATGTATTTATTAGGATTTCCTAAGGATTATTCACAAAAGGTTATACCTGTATATGAATATAATAGCAATCCAACCAAGAAAGATACAGATGGTGATGATATTAAAGATAAAGTTGATATAGAACCTAAAAAGGCAAATGATTATGCAGATATAATTAAAACTTACATTAATGATGAATTAGCAGATATGTCTACAATAAAAGAAACTACAGATGATTTTTTGATTTGTACTACTTCTATAGCAGATATATTAAATAATGCAGGAATAACGGAACTTAATGATGGTAAAGAAATGCTTAATGTACAAGGGTATTTCGATGATTGGTATCTGTATGTAATAAACAATTCATCTCCAACATTTGGATTATTTAAAATGCGTGAACAGGAATTTGATTCTGACGATAATAACGATCCTGGTGTAACTATATCATTTATCGATTTTGATATTAGTAAATTAAATAATGTGATTTATTCTGGCGATACTAGTATAAAAGTTTTTAATTAACTCGACTATGCATTCGTTTTATGATACAATCTTCATATAACATATATGGAGGTTATATTCAT
>OMVQ01000079.1 GCA_900314555.1 uncultured Eubacteriales bacterium
CGCAGTTACTCCGCAGCTACTCCGCAGTTACTCCGCAGTTACTCCGCAGTTACTCCGCAGCTACTCCGCAGTTACTCCGCAGTTACTTCGCAATTACTCCGCAATTACTCCGCAGTTACTCCGCAATTACTCCGCAGTTACTCCGCAGTTACTCCGCAGCTACTCCGCAATTACTTCGCAGTTATACTACAATTTATATTACATTATTATTTCATATGACAAATTAGGATCATTTTTAGAACCATTTCTTTTTACTAAATTTAATTCCATTAAATGATTCAATCTCACACCTATTGTACGTGGCGACTTCTCCATTTTGTTTGACAACTCTATTGTTTTAACACTTTTCCTCGATGTCATATATGCCATTATCTTCTTTTCCAATTCATCTAATTCGTCCCATTTATCTGCCCCAATAGTTTTTACAGCTCTATCTATTTGTCTAATTGCTCTCATATCAATATTATTTTTCAGCACTAATCTTACTGACTGTTCCGGTTCTGAATATACGGGTGGTTCTAAATAAAATGTTTTCATATCTGAAAAAATACGTTTAACACCCTCATTCAATTCTCTTACCCAGCCAAATTCCGTTAATACTCTTGCAATCCTTGGATTTCTCGAATATCTGGTTGTCATAATATTACTTACATTTACAATATTAGGTAACTTACCCGGACTTACAATCTCTAAACGGTCATCATACATTGTAATCTTTATATAACTTCCACTCATTCCATATTCTCTATGCGCAACAGCATTAACTATGCCCTCAAGCCAGGCAAATTCCGGATATTCCGGTACAATTTGAAACATACCTGTCTCTGGATTCAATGCTGTAAATTCTCTTAGTTGTGTCGCAACAAATTCCTTTGCTTTATTTATTATTTTCAAAATTGGATATTCAATGTTTATATCTTTAATTATATTTATATTTAATCCTACTTTTTCTGATGTACCATCATATTTTACAAACCTAATTCTACAATTAGGATAAAACTCTTGAATATTCCTTGCAAATAACAATACGGCTGCATTAGTCAAATATCTCTTATCATTTATTACCTTTGTAAACCCTCTTGCTCTAAGCATTTGTTCATTTGATATATCTGTTGCTCCAATTTTTTTCTTGTATTCATTCAATAGTTCTTCATCTAAATCATCTATAGTTGCATCCATATTACATTCATCTTCATAATGTCTCGTACTTTTACTATATTCAAGATTTCTTAAATCATCGCCTTTTAATTCCCTTGTTCTATCACCTATCCGCAAAAATGTTGAATCATTTGTTGTTCTAATTATTCTGTCAATACTTGGTTCTATATGCAATAGTAATAATCTGTCTTCTTTACCCTCAGAATTTATTATATCCAAAAACTCTTCTTTATAAGCAGGCATAGGCTTACAACAGTCTTTTGGTGCATTTATAAAATTATTAATCTTTTCATCTCCATATTTATTAATCCCCTCTAGCTTCATTGTCTTATCACTTATGCCAATAACAATTGTCCCGCCATCAGCATTTGCAAATGCCGAAATTAAATCTGCTATATCTGATGGTTTTTTACTCGCTGATTTTCTGTCAAAAATCTTATTTTCTTTTTCCGTTGTCATATATTCTAATGTAAGAATCGGGTTAATTAAAGATTTTACATATTCCATTCCACATTCACTCCTCTGTTTTAAATCATATATATCCGTATTATTAATTATATTTTAAGTAATTCTATACTTATAATATTAACATATCTGTACAGATTTTTACAATAAAATTTATAGCTGGTTGTCTGATTAATATAATAATTATTTTGACAATTTTCCCACATTTCATTATACTATCTGTATTGAATGATTTTGACCGTTTGTGAATAAGCTGAATAAGAAATGGAGATTATTATGTTGAATGAAGAACGAAAAAATGAGATAGAAAAAGTAGTAAATGCAAAAGGCTCAGTAAGTGTACAGGAGTTAATGCAATTATTTGATGCCTCTGAATCGACTATCCGAAGAGATTTAAACGATTTGGCTGCAAAGAAGCTTTTAACCAAAGTTCATGGTGGTGCGATAGCTTTAACTCCAAACCAGAACCCATACACAATTTCATATGACTCCGCTGTTTTAGAACGTGAGAATATTAATCGTGATGAGAAAGTATTAATTGCACAATATGCTGCCTCACTTATTAATAATAAAGAAATGATTTATTTAGATGCCGGTACCTCAACAGGCTTCATTATCGACAACATTTCACCTAATTCAAATATAATTATTGTAACAAACGGAATTATGCATGCCAAAAGACTTGCCTCAAAGGGCTTTAATGTATATCTGCCTGGTGGATTATATAAGGCAACTACTGAGGCAATGGTTGGCGAAGAAGCTGTTATTAATCTCACTAAATATCATTTTACCAAAGGCTTTTTCGGAACAAATGCTGTCAATAAATCAAATGGTTTCTCAACACCTGACCCATCGGAAGCTATGATTAAAAAATGCGCCCTATACCAATGTACAGAACGCTATATTCTATGTGATTCATCTAAATTCGATAAGGTATCTAATGTATCTTTTGCCGGATATTCAGATGCAACTATTATTACAACTGTAGCTACACCTGATATCTATAAAGATTCTGAAAATGTTTTGGTAGTATAGGATTGGATGCAAAAGGTAAGTTACACCATTACACACCATATGTCGTATAGCCCCTAAAGGGCTTTTGAAAACCATAATACAGTATAGATTTTGATACTATAATTATATGTTGTTAATCAAATTAATCAAATCATCATTTTAGTCATAATTACACTTGCAATAATTCCGGCTAAAGTAGATATTAATGCTCCTGCCAAAGTCCACCTTGTCTTGGTGACTTTGGCTGTCATAAAATATACAGACATTGTATAGAATATTGTTTCGGTGCTGCTCATCATTATAGATGAAAGCAGTCCCTCATATGAATCTGTTCCAAATTGCTTGAAAACATCTAATACAAGTCCTGTTGCCGCTGATGACGAAAACATTCTTACAATCATTGCCGGTACAACCGCCGATGGGAGACCAATCTTCAAAGTCACCTTAGCTATCTGTTTAGTAAAAAAATTCAAGAAACCAGATGAGCTTAACACACCAACTCCAATCATCAGACCTACCATTGTAGGCATCACACCTACGACTGTTTTTAAGCCATCTTTTGCTCCCTCAATAAAATCATCATACACTTTATTTTTCTGGATAATTCCGATTCCTACAATATAGAATACAACAAATGGAATCATCATATCAGACAGATATAGAATAACTTTCATACTATTCTCCATTCCTGATTGCATTTATTTACATTAATTTACATTTTTCTTGAAATATTTATTCTGTTATGATAAAATTTATTCGTTATGACAATATGTTAAAAGGAGGCACGAGTTATGAATAACGATAACACAAATACCAATAATAATTCTGACGAAGAATTTGTACTTGATTTCGATGATGATGTAGTAGATTTAACAGATTCAAATCGTAGAAATACAAATTCCTATAACAGTAACATTTCTAATAGCTACAATTCTAATAGCTACAATTCCGGGTCTTATAATTCGAATAATTATAATTCTAATTACAATTCAAATAGCTATAATACTAACAACTATAATTCCGATTACAATTCCGATTATAGTTCCGGATATAACAACTTTTCTAGCAATGATGATCCATATGGTGCTTACAATCCTAATCGGGATTTATCACTTAGCAATAATGCTGAAAAAACAATTATTAATACCTACAAAAATGATCTTAATATTACCTTTAAGCTTGTAATCGTAGCAATGATTACAATGATTGCATATATGGCGTATTTGGCATTTAGTAAGAATCCATTTGCTAATTATCAATATTATTCATGGGCAGTCGAATTAATTATAGAAGTTGCATTTATATCTGATGCAATTGTATTAAAATCCAAAACCGGAAAAACATCTCCTATAATAATCGCTGTTTTTATTTCTATTTTTTATCCACTTATTTCTTTTTCAAAACGTGGATTATCCAAGATTATTCCTTTACTATGGCTTACATTATGTATTTTCTTTACAGGTAAATTCATAAGTAATCAGTATCATATTTTGACTACTAATTCTGAATATACGAAATCATCTGCTGATCATTATGACTCAAAATATGATAAACCGGTAAAAAAATTAAATGCTATGAAAGCAAGCAGCACATCAAAGAAAACAGTCAATGATGTTATCAAGGATTATTTTCGTAATACTTCATGGGATGCTAAAACAAATGATGATGGCTCTTATAGTATTTCAGTACAGGGAGATGCGCATGATAAGATAAATGGCGAAGAGGTCATTTATAAAGTAAAAATTGTCTTTACATTATCTAAGTCCCTTGATTCATATAGCACTACAAGTGTTTCTATAAATGGAACACAATATAACTCACAATCACAAGTTCAAAGCTTCTGGAATGAATTATTGGCGGGTCATTAACTTACAGAAGATAATAGCCGCCAATGTACTTGCAGATGTCGCAATAATAGCCGGCACAACAATAGCCGCAGGATTAATACTTCCATATTGGCTTCGATATGCAATTATATTCATTGGAATTATTTGTAAAGAGGAAATATTTATAACAAGAAAAGTACACATTTCATTACTTGAGATGTGTACTTTTTTTATTCCATTTTTCTCTTCGTTTAACTTTGATAGACTTTCCATTGCTTTGAGTCCCGGAGGGGTTGCTGCCCAGCCAAGCCCTAAGATATTGGCAATAATGTTGGTGGTTATGTATTCTCTGGATTCATGATTCTTAGGAATATTGGGAAACAGGAAATTAACAAATGGCATTATTAGTTTCGTCATTTGTCTTATGATACCTGCTCTTTTACCTATTTCCATTATGCCGGACCAGAAACTTAATACACCAAGCATAGTTATACATAATGTGACCGCTTCTTTAGATGATGTCAGAAAACCATTTGAGACTTCGGAAATATTTCCTGTAAATGCCCCATATAATATTCCGATTAAAATCATAAATGCCCATATATAATTTAACATCTTTCACCGTTTTAAAAGCTTTCGATTACTTAAATTATATTAGGGCATTTACGTTAATATGATAAAAGAATTACCACATTATAACCAAATTAAACTAATTTTTATTCAAATAATGCTGTTGAGTAATATCTGTCACCACTGTCAGGTAATAAAGCAACAACTGTTTTACCTTTATTCTCAGGCTGTGAAGCCCAGTCAACTGCTGCCTTTAATGCTGCTCCTGATGAAATACCTACGAGGATACCCTCTGCTTTAGCTATTTCTTTACCGAATGCAAATGCATCTTCATTCTCAACTGTAACGACTTTGTCATATATTTTTGTATTCAATGTATCAGGTACGAAACCTGCACCGATACCCTGAATCTTATGTGCTCCTGCTACACCCTGTGATAAAACTGGTGAAGTTGCAGGCTCTACTGCGATAACTTCAACATCTGATTTCTTAGATTTTAAATATTCACCGACGCCACTTACTGTTCCGCCAGTACCTACGCCGGCTATAAATGCATCGATTTCGCCATCTGTATCATTCCAGATTTCAGGACCTGTTGTCTTCTTATGTGCTGTTGGATTGGCAGGATTAACAAACTGACCTGGTATAAAGCTGTTAGGAATCTCTTTAGCTAACTCTTCAGCTTTGGCAATTGCACCCTTCATACCTTTTGAACCCTCTGTAAGAACTAATTCAGCACCATATGCTTTAATGATATTTCTTCTTTCAACACTCATTGTCTCTGGAAGAACAATTATAAGTCTGTATCCTTTTGCTGCAGAAATAGCCGCCAAGCCAATTCCTGTATTTCCTGATGTAGGCTCAATAATTGTAGAACCCTCTTTAAGAAGTCCTTTGCTTTCAGCATCTTCTATCATTTCTCTTGCAATTCTGTCTTTAACACTTCCTGCCGGATTAAAATACTCTAATTTTGCAAGTAATTTTGCCTGAAGATTGTATTTCTTCTCTATTCCTGTTAATTCAACTAATGGTGTATTACCTATTAATTCTAATGCACTTTTATAAACTTTACTCATATTTTATACCATCCTTTCTTAGTTTAAGCTCTTAAATGCTTCATCTAAATCTTCAATGATATCATCGATATTTTCTGTACCAATTGATAATCTGATTGTATTTGGTTTAATTCCCTGGTCTAATAATTCAGCTTCGTTGCACTCTGAATGAGTTGTTGAAGCAGGGTGTATAGCTAATGACTTAACATCTGCTACATTTGCAAGGAGTGAGAATAATTCAAGATTATCGATGAATTTCTGTGCTGTCTTAGCATCTCCCTTGATTTCAAATGTAAATATTGAGCCACCACCATTTGGGAAATATTTCTTATAAAGTTCCTGCTGTTCTTTATCTTCTGAGATTGATGGGTGATTTACTTTCTCAACTAATGGCTGATTCTTAAGATAATCAACTACCTTTAATGCATTTTCAACATGTCTCTCAACACGAAGTGAAAGTGTCTCAAGTCCCTGTAAGAAGATGAATGCATGAACAGGTGAAAGTGTTGCACCTGTATCACGAAGAAGTATAGCTCTGATGTATGTTACAAATGCTGCTGGTGCGCAGTCTTTTGCAAAGCTTACTCCATGATAAGATACGTTTGGCTCTACTAACCATGGCCATTTATCACTCTTAGTCCAATCGAATTTACCACCGTCTACGATTACACCACCGATTGTTGTACCATGTCCACCGATGAATTTAGTAGCTGAATGAATTACTATATCTGCACCATGTTCAATTGGTCTTACAAGATATGGTGTTGCAAATGTATTGTCAACAATAAGTGGAATTCCTGCTTCATGGGCAATTGCTGCGATTCTCTCGATATCAACAACTTCCGAATTAGGATTACCTAATGTTTCAATCTCGATTGCTTTTGTATTCTCTTTAATAGCTGCTTTGATTCCATCATAATCAAATGGATCTACAAATGTTGTCTCAATTCCATAATCAGGAAGTGTATGTGCTAATAAGTTATATGTTCCACCGTAAATGTTCTTAGCTGCTATAATGTGGTCACCTGCATGTGCAATTGCCTGGAATGTGTAAGCAAGTGCTGCTGCTCCGGAACCAACTGCTAATGCTGCCACACCACCCTCAAGTGCTGCGATTCTTGCTTCGAATACGCCCTGTGTAGGATTAGTAAGTCGTCCGTAAATATTTCCTGCATCTCTAAGGCCAAATCTGTCTGCTGCATGTTCGCTGTTGTGGAATACATATGATGATGTAAGATAAATTGGAACTGCTCTTGCATCTGTAACTGGATCTGGTGATTCCTGTCCAACGTGTAACTGTAATGTTTCGAATTTAAAATTTCTTTCAGCGTAAGTTTTTTTACTCATATCTTCTACCTCGTTTCCTTATTTTTTGTTTGTGTTGTTATAATGTGTAATTCCTATTTGATTACTAGGATTAACTGTTGAAGATATAATACAACTCAATTCCTAGTTTGTCAATAGGAAATTGGATATTTATTTATTTTTTTACATTTCATTTATTTATATATAAAATTATATAGAATAAAGAATGTCGCTTGCGACATTCTCCGCCTGCGGCGGGTTGCGATAGCAACATTTTCCGTTCCGCCACAGTGCGATCCTCGCGGAGCGTTTTTACTTGCTAGGACAATTTCGACGAAATTTCCTAGTAAGTAAAAATAGACATTATCTTGTATAAAGATAATGCCCTTTTCTTTCTGATATCTATATTAGCTTAATAATCCATCTATTTTAAATAAAAGATGGGTACAACCATACTAGCGACTACCACACAGGCAGCTTATGTTTTAAAAATTCACACACTAATATGGGTTTACATACCCATCTGACTCATTTATTAAAAATAATTTATCATATTATATTAAAGAATGCAAGGGGTTGTTATAAATTTATTTTCCAAAATTTTTATATGGAAAATGTTGTTTTTTGTTTATTTTTTTCTCTATCAATTTTACATATATATCATTATCATACTCATATTTACAATACAAAGCATTCGCTATATAATCAGCAGCTTGTATTATAAATGCATCTCCCGCATCGGAATCTTTATACTCAAAATTAATTGCTATATCCAACCCTTGTTCATATACCAAATATGCAATTATATATTCTCTTAGAGAATTTTTTGAAGCTATTTTTGTTGTTTTGTTATCAAATAAAATATTAACAATCGTTCCCTCATCTTCTTTAGTAATTAACTTAGAAATCAATATTTTAGCAGCAAAGTTATATAAAATATTTTTATCCTTAAGTAATCTGTCTTCAATATGTTTTAAATCTATAACTATATATGACACTGATAACTCTTTTGACATAATACATTCTAGCAAATGATATTTCACACAAGGATATGCATCTTTTGCTTTTATTTCATGTACATGTAGTGTTTTTAATTCAGGAAACATATCACCTGCCTGTTTTAACTTTCTTTTCATTATGTTATGTAAAGATTTTGCATTTTTTGTATCTATACATAAAATAACAAAATATCTTCCTGATACTCCCATATTACCCGATTCATCAAATATCAAACATCGTTCATTATTATACATTCCCCTGCTTACTTCATTTTCTTTTTCATGCTTATCCCTAAAATCCAGTTCATTATTTTTCAGCGACATAGCTGTTTTTATCATATTGTTACCTCCTATTTTATCATTTCGTCCCTAATATTCCTTTGTTTACTTTTGTGTAGATATTCTATCATTAGTTTACACCAATGTAAACTAATTAATATTAAAAAATAATATCACTTTGTATTATAAAAAACACCTGCCAATACTCTTTCCAAAATATACTCAAATATTTTAAAAATATGTATTATGCAGGTGTTACCTTACTTTATTATATTTAGTTTATATATAATATTCGACGTCTCCGTCTTTTTTCTTCTGTATCTCCACTAAATCTGCAAGCGTTATACCATCAACTACACCATTAATTGCATCATTTAGTCTCTTCCAGACCTCTAATGTTGCGCATTGGGGTTCTCTTTCACATACTCCATTCTCGTCATCAAGACAGGCTACCGGCGAAAGACTTCCCTCTGTAAGTCTGAGAATCATACCAACTGTATATTTCTCAGGTTTCATTTTTAATGAATATCCACCCTGTGGACCTCTTTCACTCTTCACAAAGCCGGCTTTATTTAATACTGATATAATCTGTTCAAGATATTTACCTGATATATTCTGTTTTGCAGCTATATCTTTTATACTTATTGGTTTGTTTGGTTCACAAAGCGCTAATTGAAGCATAAGCCTCAGCGCATATCTTCCTCTTGTTGAAATCTTCATATTATCCTCATTTCTGAGCGACTTGTCACAAAAAGGCGATGAGAAATTCGCGTATGTGATTTCTCATCTGCCATAAAGGCTATTTGTTTTCGCTCAGAAACAAATAGCAGCGTGAAAAATAATGTATCGACATTATTTTTCACACTATTCCTCATTTCTAAAGCTTTTAATAATCTTCTTCCTCTTCGCCCTCGCTAATATCTGTCTTAGGCTTCTCAAGTCCCTCTATTTTAATATTATTTTTCTCTGCGTAATCCCAGAGTGCTGCATGAATTGCTTCTTCAGCTAAGAGTGAACAATGCACCTTTACAGGTGGAAGTCCATCAAGAGCCTCCATTACAGCTTTATTAGTTATCTGTAATGCTTCATTAATATTTTTACCTTTAACAAGCTCTGTTGCCATACTACTTGTTGCTACTGCTGCACCACAACCAAATGTTTTGAATTTACAATCTCTTATAATTTGATTTTCATCAATATCTAAATATATTCTCATAATGTCACCACATTTTGCATTACCAACTGTACCGACACCACTTGCATTCTCTATCTCACCTACATTTCTTGGGTGTTGAAAATGATCCATAACCTTTTCGCTATACATATTCTATCCTTCTTTCTTCTTATTTTATCTCACATTTGATTTCTTATCGCTTCTGATTTTTATTTAAATTCATTTATTCACTGAATCACTGACTGATTTATATTTCCATAAAATATAATCACTTTATTTCAATCAATCTCAGATATTATCTGTTATTTTGCCTGTTTTTTTACAAAATCTTCATAAAGAGGTGACATACTTCTAAGTCTCTCCACGATACCCTTTAACTTGTCCACTACAAAATCTGCATCTTCCATAGTAGTATCCTCAGAAATTGTAAGTCTTAATGAACCATGTGCTATTTCATGAGGAAGTCCGATTGCAAGTAATACATGCGACGGATCTAATGCTCCTGATGTACAGGCAGAACCACTTGATGCACATATTCCAAAAGAATCTAACATTATAAGCATTGATTCTCCCTCAATAAACTGAAAACTGAAGTTAATATTATTAGGCAGACGTCTTTCTCTGTCTCCATTAAGTCTTGTGTAAGGTATCTCATTCATTACTCTTTCGATAATATGATTTCTTACTTCTATTTCCTTTGCTGTTCTCTCTTTCATATTTCCAACTGCGATTTCAGTTGCTTTAGCGAGCCCAATTATTCCAGGTACATTTTCTGTTCCGGCTCTTCTGCTTCTCTCCTGTGCACCACCATGTACAAACGATCTTATCTTAACACCTTTTCTTACATAAAGAAAACCTATTCCCTTTGGTCCATTTATCTTATGCCCACTTACTGATAACATATCTATGTTCATTTCTTCTACATCAATTGGAACCTGTGTAAATGCCTGAACTGCATCTGTGTGGAATAACACGCCATGCTCTTTAGCAATCTTGCCAATTTCTGCTATAGGCTCAATTGTTCCTATCTCATTATTTGCAAACATTATTGAAATAAGAATTGTATCAGGTCTGATAGCTTCTTCTAATTGTTTCAAATCAACAATACCATTCTCATCTACATCGATATATGTTATATCATATCCACGTTTCTCAAGATAGTCGCATGTATGAAGAATTGCATGATGTTCTATCTTTGATGTAATAATATGACGACCTTTATTAGCATAAGCCTCAGCAGTTGCTTTCAAAGCCCAGTTATCACTCTCTGAACCACCCGCTGTAAAGTAAATGTTTGCTGTATCTGTATTAATTGCCTTCGCAATTGTCTCTCTGGCTGTAGTAATATCTTTTTTATTCTGTGAAGATATACTATAAATACTTGATGGATTACCAAATTTCTCTGTGAAATAAGGTAACATTGCATTTAAAACTTCTGGTTTGACAGGCGTTGTTGCCGCATTGTCCATATAAATAATTTTTTTATCCATAATAAAATAAACCTCCATTTTGAAGTATAATAATTCAAAGAATAGTAAATAATATGAACTTCTTAGGTTAGGCTTATACCTACTTTTATAGTATTTCATATTGTATTACTATGATATAAAATATCATATATCCACTTACAGTATTTGTCAAGTATCAAAAGATTATTACATAATTGCTGAATTTGCTTATTTTTCAAAGAAATTAGCCTGTTATAGAATTTATCAAAAGGCTTATTGATAAACGATTATCAATAAACCTTTCTTACATTTATATTATATATTTAATCTTATTAAATTTTCACTCTTATTCTTTTATCTGAAACTCTTAGCCCAGTTAACCAATGAATCATGATAAATATTTTCTGCAACGTCCTTCTTCATCTGATCTGTTACCGGACCGTTACTTGCCAATTTACCTAAAATGACATTCTGAAGTTCTGTTACTGTCATATCTTCGTAAGGCTTACTCATATCAACTTCTACAACTTCGATTTTATCAGAATTCAGATTATTAGAGCCTGCTTCTGTTGAATCTGCCTTATCTTTATTCATCTTAACCGGTTGCTCTTTACTTTCACTATCTGCTTTATTCTCTGACTTAGTATTATTATCTGACTCATAATCTGGCTTAACGTCTGACTTTGTGTAATTCGTATTATCTAATCCAGGAACCTGTTTATCCTCTGACTTCTTCACATCCACCTTCTTCGTAGTCTTTACAGCAACAGGTTTGAGGTCGGCAATCTTCATATAATCCGGAAGCCATATTTCTCCTGAATTAGCTTCAAGTTTAATATTAATACAACCATTCTCGACTTTAACTCTCTGACCTGTAAGTGCACCATAATACTCAGCAGCGTTGCCTGCACCAACTGTAATATCCGCTTCATGGTCTGCATTATTAACTGTTATCACAACTGTATCTCCATCAAGACTTCTTGCAAATGCATACTGTTCATTTGTAAGTAGTCTCTCCTGATAATCGCCATACGATAAAGCCTTTACATTCTGTCTGATTTTACCAAGTGCTGCAATAAGACTTGTACAACTGTTTTTCTTAATTGCATCTTTATAATCATCCAGATTAATTGCCGGTCTTAATGAATCATCAGAAGACTTCTCTTTACGACCTTCAATTCCGAATTCTGAACCATAATAAATTGATGGAATACCCGGAAGTGTATATAGAAGAACATGCACAGGCGAAAACTGTGCCTTATTATTAAGCTTTGTATATATTCTCTCAACATCATGATTATCTACAAAATTATATAATTTAAGTCCCTCGGGGCTGTTTCCACCCATACTATATAAACGTCTTACTGTATGTGCAATCTCGAAATAGTTATGGTCATTATGTCCCGAAAAAAGTGCTTTGTGTAACTGGTAGTTAGTTACTGAATGAAGTGTTCCTTCGTTAACCCATCTATTATAATCTCCATGAATTACTTCGCCCATCAGCCAGAATTCCGGTTTTACTTCATTTGCAACCCTTCTAAGTTGCTGCATAAATCCAAAATCGAGTACATCTGCCGCATCTAATCTGATACCATCAACATCAAATTCTGATACCCAGTATCTGATTACATCACAGATATAATCCTGAACGGCAGGATTTTTCTGATTCAGTTTAACGAGAAGGTTATATCCTCCCCAGTTATCATAGGAGAATCCGTCATTATATTCATTATTTCCCCAGAAATTCACGTTACAATACCAATCTTTATATTGTGAATTTTCTCTATTCTTCTGGATGTCTTTAAATGCAAAGAAATCTCTTCCTGTATGGTTAAATACGCCATCAAATATTACTCTTATGCCCTGTTTATGACATTCCTTAACATATTTTTTTAAATCTTCATTTGTTCCAAGTCTTGAATCTAACTTCTTATAATCCGTTGTCTCATAACCATGTCCAACTGATTCAAAAAGAGGTCCTATATACAATGCATTACATCCAATTTTCCTGATATGTTTAATCCATGGAATCAAATTGTTTAATCTATGTTCCGGCTCCTTATATTCATTCTGTTTTGGAGCATTTGCTAATCCTAACGGATAAATGTGATAAAATATTGCCTCGTCATACCATGCCATGTTTCTAATTCTCCTTTAACTCAATGTTATTCATAATATATTTTACTGACATTAGCAAATAATTCAAGTATATTTCTTCAGTGCCTCTAGATATGTATTGCCAAGTCTGCTGACCATACCATTTTTGTGGTTAATATAGCCAATATGCATATTACTTTCTTCTGCAAGCGGAACAGAGATGATATCTTTTCCATTCAGCTTTTTATCAATTACACCACTACATACCGTATATCCATTTAATCCAATCAACAGATTAAACAAAGTTGCTCTGTCACGCACTCTTATATTTTTCTTTCGTTCTGAAGTCGAGAATATCTCTTCCGAAAAATAGAATGAATTATGCTCACCCTGTTCAAATGAGAGATACGGATATGGTGTAAGCTGTTCGTTTGTAATTATCGTTTCATTCGCAAGCGGATGGTTTCTGCTTATAAATACATGTGGTTTTGCCACAAACAGCTCATGAAATTCCAATTCGTGAGATTTAAGTATCTTCCTTATTACAGCTTCATTAAAATCATTTAGAAACAAGATTCCTATCTCACTTCTCATCTGAGCCACATCATCAATAATCTCATATGTCTGTGTTTCACGAATAGAAAAATCATATTCATCCTGTCCATATTCTTTAATCAAATCTACAAATGCATTTACTGCAAATGAATAGTGCTGTGTCGAAATACAGAATTGCTTCTTTCCTCCATCTCTTCCTTATAATCTCTCGGAATCTCTAAGCACCATTCTATAAGGCTTTCGGATTCCTTTTTTTATAAAATCCCCCACTTTTTTATCAAAAAAC
>OMVQ01000095.1 GCA_900314555.1 uncultured Eubacteriales bacterium
CCACTTTCAATAATTTTGCTGCAATAGAGCTATTTATTTCTTTATTTGTATCGAGATAGTGCAAAATAATCTGCATTCTTGTTCTTTCCAATTCGGACATTGATTCGGACATTAATTCGGACATTGATTCGGACATTGTCTCATTTTCTTCAAAATCTTGAAGAACATCATAGTTCAGGTTCGGCATTACTACAGTAAACTGATATCTGTCTGAACGGAATAATGGTCTTTTACTCTCATCATAATTAATTTGAAATTCATATCCACTAATAATCTTTCCAAATCCACTACCTTTACGTTCCATATATCCAAGCCTGTTTAATACATCGGCAAGAACCGGATTTCTTCTGGTTGACGGTACCATAAGCGGATCTCTGTCCTGAATCATGGACCCGTCTGGCATTCCTCCCGGAGAATAGATTTCCATTCTGTCATCATATATGTCAATATGAACTTCACTTCCATTGACTAGATAATCACGATGTGCCAAAGCATTTACGAGTGCTTCATGATAGCTTCGCTCTACATACTCCGGCATTTCTTCCCTTGAATTTGCTGTTTTACGCCATTTCATTTTGCAATTACGTTTGATAAAGGCTTCTCCATTTTCAATCAATGAAATAACACTGCCCGAATACTCAGCATCATCTAATGCATCGACTGCACCACCACTTTTATTCAACCCATTCCATCTTATACAAAACAGCCTTGAACAACGAATAGGACTTTCATCGGCAAGTAACGCTCCTGCATTGGTCAAGTTTCCCTGTTCATTTACCAGACCAAAAGAAATCAAATCTTTATCATCGAAGCTATTTCCAGTCCATTTTTTATATCTTTCTTTAAGCTTTGAAAATGCATAGTCCTCCACCTTATAGGTAGAATTCTGCGAATCATATGATGTGTTCTTACCTCTAAGAACAAGACGCTTCAATTCAGTCGCAGTTGCCTTTACACTTTCATTTCCAACACGAACATAAGCTTCCAATACTCCATCTCCTGAATAATAATATGGGGTTTCGTTACCCTTATATACATCAAGTATGATCAAAACCTTACCATCTTCGGTTTGATAAAATCTAAGCTTAAATTCCGGCATTGGATCGAGTCTTGTCTTAATCACTTCACTAATCTTTTCTGCATCACCTTCCGGATTTTCAAGTCCGACAACCATTCCCTCATTAGATATACCAAAAATCAATGCTCCACCAAATGTATTTGCAAATGCACTTACACTTTTACACCAACTTTTTGGTTTCTTTTCCTCTAGTGCAAGCTTTTTATCGTATTCTGTTGCTTCACCAATTAATTCTTTTATATCCATAGCAAACATTCACTTCCTGTTTAATTTATAGTCTTTACTATATTTATGTTTTCATACAATTTATCTGCCACATAAGCGCCTTCACATAATTTTATAACAAGTCTCCCATAAAATCACTTGTCATTCTATCACCTCTAAATTTATCCAAATATACTTCTCACCACAGAATAAAGAATGTCGCTTGCGACATTCTCCGCCTGCGGCGGGTTGCGATAGCAACATTTTCTGCTCCACCGCAGTGCGATCCTCGCGGAGCGTTTTTACTTACTAGGACAATTTCAACGAAATTTCCTAGTAAGTAAAAAAATTCGCCAGAATCATCTGGCGAATATAAAAAGCACTATATAATATTTTCTAGTTTCTATAATCCACCAATCTCCTATCTATCTTTATCCTCTCGTAAACTAATTAAATTATATAAAAATATATTATTGGTGTCAACATATTATTGTGTTACCGAATAGAACTCTGATACAACAATATTTCCACTATCCGAAACGCTAAATACTAATTTATGGGTTGTAACATTCATATTTTCTGACATACCCTTATTTGCTATATAATCGAAATATGCTTCCTGATTCTGCGGATATCCCGAATCCTTGAATGTTCCATACACATTTATGCCATTTCTATCTTCTAATGCATTATTATAAGTAAAATATAATCTGCATTTAGCCCATTCATTTTCAAAATCTGATACCATATCACCAACATATAGAATTGTAATATCTGCCACATATTGGTTATCACTTTGTCTAAGGCTGTCAAGTTTATAATATGCCGGTACTGCTAATGATACACCTCTGGCTTTAAAATCTTCATTATAAATAAATGTATCACTTTTCTTATCGTAATTATAGATAATATCACTGCTGCCATAATATCCGATATCCGTAAGTTCAAGCCCACTGCTGCTTATACAACTCTTCTGGAAGTAATTTCTTATAAGTTCTCCACTTATTTCCGGTTCACTAAATATGTCAATTTTTTCACCATTGCCTACAAGGTTAAGTATATACCATAGTTTATCGGCATTAGTAAGGTTAGTTCCTTTTTCCAGAGATACTTCATTTCTATATAACCATAGGAAATTATTATTATATACTGTCTCTTCTATTATATTTTTAATTATATCCTGCGGAATATCATTATTATTTGTATTAGTATTCTTAGTCACATCCTCAGATGTTATATTCTCAGTGGTACTTGTATTTTTACTGTCTGTTTCTTTATCATTTGATTCATTAATAGTATCAAATTTTGTTGCCACCCTCCTCGTAGTCTGAGGTTCATCACCTAACTTAGTTCCATTCTTAATCACAACGGTTAATAAAATAACTATTGCCACCATCTGTACACACACAACGCCGATAAAAAATACACTTTTTTTCTTCTCTTTCTTATCCTTTACTGCTGCCATAATATCACCTAACATTCTTTCTGTTTTGCTATTATCAACTGCAATTTTGGAATATGAATCTTTTATTTTTGCTTTTAATCTATCATTACTATTCTTCATTATTCTCACCCAGTCTTTCTTTTAAAATCTCTCTGCCACGTTTAAGCAGACTACATACTGTTGATTTATTTTTCTTCAATATTTCACTTATCTCCCGGGTAGAATATTCTTCATAATAGTACATATAAATAACAGTTTTATATTTAGGCGGCAATTTCATAATCTCTATGAAAGTCTCATCAATATCAAAACCTGCTTTAGCCTGTAAGGTTTCATAATCGTCTAAATTCCTGTTTTTCCTCCACCAATGTGAAAGCAGGTCTTTACACATATTCCCGGCAGTCATTATGAGCCACCCTTTTTCGTGTCTTTCATTTTCAAATGCCTTATCTCTCATAAATGCTTTTACAAATGTTTCCTGCACTATATCTTCTGTATCAGTCACATTCTTAAGATATGAAAAGCATAGTCGATACACCGATAGGACATTTCTGTTATAAATTTCTGTCATTTCATTATCAGTCAAAACAATATTCTCCAATCCATTCCATCTTGCAGTCAGATAAAACTGTAAGTTATTTGCAAAACACCACCTGATATAATCAGTTCATATTATTCGCGAATGTATGTGCTTTGTCTTTCACTATGTATACGTTTTAAGACTTCTTTTGATTGCATAAAATAAAAATAATTTATATAAGCAGACTTCGCGCATATAAGGACTCTTTTAGAAGCTACCATTGAATGACCTTGCATATATAAATATTAGAAATCGTGTTTCAAATTGCTAATTTGTCGATATTATCTTTTTGCTCTTTTGATTATTCGTGTTCATTCAATATCCAGACATTTAAACCGAGGTATCCGTCTATGACACACGCTCGATTTATGCCGTATCGTGTGGGCGTTATATGCCGCCAGATGCAAAAGGGCGGTGCCGTAAATCACCGTTCAAGCGAAGCACGTTTGATTGGCGGCACCGTAATAACCTCTGCAGATGGCGGCATTTACACCCACTAGATTAAGAAATATGAGAGCGTGTGTCATAGACGGACACCTCGGCTTAATGTCTGTATCGTGAATGTACACAAACTTTGAGCAAAAAGATAACATCTGACAAATTTACGCAATTTTTACAATGATTTCTAATATTTATATATGTCAAATTCATTCTACAGCAGTAAATAAAAACGAATCCTTATATGTGCGAAGTCTGCATTATAAATTATTTTTCTTTTATGGTTTTGCGTAAGAAGTCTTTATAAAAGTATACACCTAGTGAAGACGTAAGCAATTCCGTAATTATGAACGTAAGCCAGAATTTATTAAGTCCAAATCTTGAGAATATATAACCTAATGGAACAAATAATACAACAGTTCTTACTATTGTTAATACCGAGCTTTTTAATGCACGACCTATCGCCTGGAAGAATACCGGGAATATTAATGAAGTTACCATTGGAATAAAGCTAAAGCCTATAAATCTGAAGCCTATCGTTCCTATTTCTATTACTGTTTTATCACTTGTGAATACTGAAAGCATCTGTGACGGAATTGTTTCAAAGCACAATGTTCCGACTGCCATAAGGCATACCCCTGCAATTAAAGAGGTAGATAATGTCTTTCTACATCTGTCTAAACTTCCTGCCGCATAATTGTAGCTTATTACAGGTACTATGCAGGTCTGCAATGCTCCCAACGGAATAAAGAAAAATGTCTGCCATTTATAATATAATCCAAGTGCGGTCACCGCCTGGTCTGAAAATTCTGCCAGAATCAGGTTTAAACCCAATATGTAAAATGTATATGCTGACTGCATTAATATATTAGGTATTCCAAGTATATATATTCTCTTAATTTCAGGAAGAAATTTAGAAATATGTGGTGGCCTATGGTATGCTTTCTTAAATACAATTAAGGCTGCTACTATCTGTCCTGCTACTGTTGCAATTGCAGCACCTGCGATACCGCATTTTCTTACACCAAACATTCCAAAAATCAAAATAGGATCTAAGATTATATTAGTCATTGCTCCTGCAATCTGGGCATACATAGGTGTTTTCATATCACCTCTTGCCTGGAGAATCTTACTCCATACGCTCTCAAGAAATAATCCTATACTTGCCACGCAGACAATTCGCCCATATATCACTACATATCTTATGACTTCTTTCGAATCTGTAGACATTTTCGCATATACCGGCATAATAAAAAAGCATATTACCGCAAATAATATCCATAACACAAGTGCTAACGGAGTTCCGATTCCTGCGTTCTCATCAGCCTTATCTTTCTTCTTTATTCCGAGATAATAAGCCATATTTGTATTAATGCCCACACCGGTTCCGACGCCTAAAGCTATCATTAATAACTGCATCGGATAAATTATTGACAACGCTGTAAGACCGCTTTCTGAATATTTTCCCACAAACAGGCTGTCAACAATATTGTATAATGCTTGAATTAACTGTGCGAACATAACGGGTGGTGCAATTTTTAGTAAAATTTTGCCAATTTTCTCCTTACCATATAAATCTCCCTCTGAAACTATACTGTGTTTATTTTCTGATTTATGATTCGTTTTCATTTTCTTTCACTTCTATTTATTTCTAAATTTCCAAATCTGCAAATTTAATAACCGCCGGCTGGTTATCTATGTGTTCGCCGAGCATTTTCTCTAACCACACCATATCATACCATCTGTTAAATTTATATCCACATTTATGGAATTCGCCAATCCATTCATATCCCATATGTTTATGGAATCTTACACTTGCATTTGTTAAATATTCGTCTTCAACCTCCGCATATGCGATGCAGGCATAAAGATTTACAATATTCTGTTTCTTCAAAATCTTCTCTATCTGGGCATATAGTAATTTACCAAGCCCCATTTTTCTCATATTTTCCTTGACATACACGCTTGTCTCAACTGCCCAGTCATATGCTGCCCGTCCCTTAAATGCACCGGCATAAACATATCCAGCCACTTCGCCATTAACTTCTGCAACTAAATATGGATATTTCTTCAACGTTTTCTCTATACGGCTTCGAAATTCTTCTACTGTAGGCACATCATATTCAAATGTTATCGCAGTCTTTTCTACATATGGTCTGTAAATATCTAATAATGCCTTTGCATCATCTACAGTAGCTGTTCTTATTATAATTTCATTTTCGTCATTTTTCTCTTCATATATTTTACTCATAATAATCTCCTGATTTAACCAGTTGGTCTGAATTTATGTCAATACTTTTTTTATAATTCCTTTGTCATCTGCATATATGGTAACTTTTTATATCCGCATTTCTCATATACCGCAACTGCTCTTTCGTTCTCAGGTTCTACCTCAAGTCTGAATCTGACTGAATCATCTCCGTACATATCCTGTAATTTTTCGAAGAATTTAGAGCCTATACCCATTCCCCTGTACTCATTTTTAATATATATATCCTCAACCCATACGCACATTCCGCCATATTCAGTAGAATAGCTCTTTGCAAGCATAGCATAACCTGCGATTTTATCGATTTTATTTTCTTTATCTTCTTCGTTTAGCCCTTTCTTATCATCTGAATTACATTCAAATACATATCCCTCGATAAATGGACATTTACCAATACAATCATCTATGTCCTTTTTCAATATTTCTTCAGGTGCTTTATGCAAAACAGCAGGTGATGCGTAAAATACTTTCATCATCTCCAGAACTTCTTCTTTATCTCTATCTTCAATTAATCTGATTATCATAAATTCATCTCCATTTTTATCATTTTCTATCACTTTCTCTATCTTACTATGTAAATTTAAAATGTCAATCCATATAAATGCTGCTTATTATGTTATTAACTCAAACTTCGCACATACATATTGGAATCAAATCATCTATATTAAACGAATCTGCAGATATAAATATAAGAATTATTGACTTTCCAATTTTTATATGTAATTTTTCTTATCTTTTGGTTGCCATAATCCATAAAATTTGTTAACCTATTCTAAATATATTGTAATGAACTCTCGGAATCTTGAGTAGTTCATGCCAGCTAAACTCTGGCAAGTACTTTGAAAAGTAAATATTATCCGTGGAACGAAAAA
>OMVQ01000081.1 GCA_900314555.1 uncultured Eubacteriales bacterium
TGATGAGATTGATCCAAGTGAAAAAGTTGTAGTAGATACACTACCCATCAAAAAGTCGAGTTAATTACTGACGGATATACTAGTTCTGCCTCATCACATACATATTTCATTATGTGAATGTTTGTCAGGAACTCTTCATCGTGATTTCCTCTTACAAAAATCACGTTCTTAGGTGCATTGCTGATCCAACTCATCATTTCATAATTCTTTGCACCCCGGTCAATATAATCTCCAGCACAAATCAGCAAATCTCTGTCGCTAAAATGAATCTTTTCAAGCATCTGCTGAAATTCATCATAACATCCATGGATATCAGACATCACATATGTATTCATACTACAATCTCCTTCATATATTTCTTTATGTAATTTATCCGCTTGTTCCATTACATTTTCATAATCATCACACCATCGCCACTCTATACATTTTGTCATCCAACCCCATTCATCCAACTTACAATTTCCTGTTCTAGCTTCACATTATTTTTCAACATATATTCCATTATATCTACATATAATCCTTTATTGATAAGTCCCTGTGCTTTAGTCGTATCATTATCCTCAAGTTTTTTTGTATACTTTTCATATTTTTTCAACTCATTAATACTCATATATACAGGTTTAAAATTTATACCCGTTTTCTTTTTCAAATTCTCTAATATAAGAAATCCATCCGGATCGATATCACCAAAATGATACCACTCTTTTACATCATTTTGAGATGCAATAAGTTTTATCAGAGACTGTTTGGCTATGTTATGATATCCTGCTAAATATATAACAAAATAATCTTTTTCATGTATTCGATTATAACTTGCCAGGTTTTCTACTGTCATTATTGCTGAATCACTTATCATAAAAGATTTAATTGTATTCAATTTATCCATCGGTAATGCAATCGGAATATCTGATGACAATTTATAACTATTGCCATCCTCAAATGTAATTTCTGCACACCCTTTAAAATATACATACTTTGGATTTGAATATATGTTTAATTCTTCCAGAATACTATGCTCTATTTCTTCCCTTTCTTCTTTTTCATTATCCTTTTCTTCCTCAATTTCTAAAATTAAGTCATTATAATTACCATATGTTTTTAAAACGTATAATAATTTATTTCTATATTCTTTCTCAAATATTTTTGTATCTCCAAATACAGCAATTGAAAGTTCTCTTTCTAAAATCATTTGTCTGTTAGAAAGTACAAATTCTAATAGTCTTAGTAGATTCTCTGCGACTTTTATTTTATATTTTGCCGTTTTACCGCTTTCAAGCAATTCTATCTGATGTGTGCAATAACTACTAATCAACTCATTCTTTCCAATCCATTCTTTATATAGATTTATCTCATTCTGAATTGCTAACTTTCTTGGCTCTCTTTTCATTAGAGCATATATTTTATCTATCGAATCAATATTTAGAACAATCCTTGAAATTATTTTTTCTTTTCTTCTGATTGTTATATATTCCTTTTTTACAAGTTCTGATATATCTGTTTCGAATTCAATTTGCTCATCAATATCTGAATAATCCGAATCATAATCTTTATAGATATCAGTTGGTTTAATCATTATAGCACGTGATTTCTCTGTAGAATCATAAGTCTGTTTACTTCGTTCATATTTATCAAGTAATTTCTCTAATATTTTATTTTGATAATCTGAAAGTGTCATTTTATTCACCTTCTATCTCGGATGCTTCTACCAGGCCCTCAATCGCATAGGTGTATCTTCCTTTCGGAATTAAACCGATTGTAGATTGAATATATCTTCCTATACTGTTAATCTTTTCAGGTGGTGCAGCATATAGTACCTGAAAATCATTTTTTTCAAGATACTTTACCATCTGCTCAATTCTTTCTTTTGACAATGCTGAGAATGCCTCATCAATAAATGCAAGTCTAGCACAGCACCTTTTTCTGTCATAACATTGCATAAGACTGGCAGCAAGAATAATAAAGTATGGTGTTTGTTTTTCTCCATTACTTGCTGAACCCTGCTTATTTGAATAATTAGCTGTTACAATTTCGTCACCTTGTTTACTTGTAATCTTCATGTCATATGTAAAATATTTTCGATAATCTGTATATTCACTTTCATCTTCTTCTGCAAGAACAATATCAAGAAAATCCTTTAATTCTCTTTCAGCAGCCTCATCATCTTTAATTGAATTAAGATAAAAGTCTGCATTATCAAGATAATTATGTAATCGTTTACAGATATCAAAAAACAATTTTCTTTCAGGACGTTCTTCCATCATAAACTTATAAGTATCTGCACCAAACGGAAGTTTTCTAAGTTCGATGTTAATCTGGTCAATTTCGCTTTTTGCTTCTCTGATTGCCTCGTCTAACTCTGCTACGAAGTCACCCACAAATGCACTTTGAAGCCTTTTACTTTGTTCTTCCAGTTTAATCTGAGCCTCTTCAATTTTAACATTTGCAAGTTTTCTATATTCATCTCGGTAATAATTGATGTAAGACACTCCTTTGAATAAACTATCACTGCCACTAATTCTGCAATAATCAAAATGCAGCTTTTCTAGTTCTTCTGCTGCATCATTCTTTTGCTTTTCCCAACTATCCACCGTTTTCTTGGTAATTACAGTTACACTATGTTGTTTTTGTCTTAGTTCTTCATACTCTTCAATTGCTGATATCCTATAAGTTTCTAATTGTTTTGCTTCCTCTTCGAAAATCTGATGCATATTTTTAGAACTAATTTTTCTCTCTTCAATATTACTTTCGTAATTTCTTATTTTTTCTTCTGAGCCACCAATTTCTTTCTGTAATTTTTCTTTATCTTTTTCAATCCTTTCCACTTCTTTCCTGGCCTTTTCCCTTTCCTCTAAAACGGCCATAAATGATGGGTCTTTCTTGTATTTTTCAATTTCTGCAGTTATATTTATCTGCTCCTCTTTCATTTTGTTTAATTCATCTGGAGCATCAAAATTATAATTATCTACTTTCCATTCAAAGCTAAGTTTATCCTTCTGTTGATTCTTTTCCTGAATATTTTCTGATAATAATTCAACATTTTTTCTCTTATTCTCAATCTCTTTCTTTGTCTCTTCTAATTGTTGCTTAATAGCATCCTGTCCTATAAAAAGTTTGGTTCTACTCATATCCATCTTACTAACAGCATAGCTTTTACTAAGCATTCCATTTGTCATTATTCCACCCAAAGGATAATCATGCAACTCTTCAATTGAGTCACACAGATGGATTCCATTCAGAAGATAATTAGCATATCTACGTGCATATACATTACTTATTTCTAACAAAGATGCTGCTGAATCTTTCTTTATTTCACTATCCGGTAATTTATCTGTAATAACCACTTTGCTCTTAAGTGCAGGATTTGCATTTACTATTTCTAATGCCTTTCCGCAATACTTACCATCAACAATAATATTAAATCTCTTATTTCCCAGAAAAGTTTCAATTGCTTTTCTCCATTTTGATTCCTTGATATCACTAATCAATTCAACAAAGAAACGTACATCAGTTGATATTCCCTGCTTTTTGAATTCTCTCTGAATAAGTTCCCTGGCATCTAAAAAAACTTTTTCATATACAAATTGATTGCTTTCTAATTGTCTCTTCTGTTTTTCGAGTTCCGAAAGCTCTTCGTTTAATAAATTTCTTTGTTCTTTGAGCCTAAACTCATCATTTCTGATATTCTCTATTGTTTCACTCACAACCTTGGCAAATTGAATAAATGCTTCTCTTTTATTATTGGATGTAATTTCTTCATCTACAAGATTAATCAGGACATTAAATTTCTCTTTATCAACATCATATTTATTCAATACTGACAATGCATCAGATATTTTTTCGGATAATTTAATAAGCTGTTCATAATTCTTCTCAACAACTTTAATTTTATTATTTATATTATCCAACTGTCGTTCTCTATCCTTAATAATCTCATCAATTCCCTGAAATGTATCACTATGCTCCGCCTTATCAAGCCTTTCTCTTGCCGCACTTAACTCATCTTTTATTATTTCTGATTGTTGTGCAAGTGTTTTTAATGTAGCTTTCTCAATTTCAGAATTATCAATAATTCTTCTGATGTCTTCTTCAGTCCTCTTCCATTCCTGATATAAGAATATTAATTTTCTTTTATTATAGTCATCACATTTCTGTTCATATATACGGGTCTGTTTCTCTATGTCTTCTAATTTATTCTTACTTAAACACATAGAATTATATGCTTCCTGTATTGCATCATAATTTGCACGTTGCTCACGTAATGATGCTAAAGATGTCATCTCACCAGGTTCTAATACACATTCCTGAATAAATTTATCTATATTTTTCTGTGGATCAAATGCCATCATCTTAACAAGTTTTGAACGATATTTACTTACTGAACATCTAAGTCCAAGTGCTCTTATCACCTGCTCTGTTCCCTTATCTCTTCCCAAAAATTCTTTAGAGGTGATTCTTTTTCCCTTTACCTGCAAGAGATTCTTTGGTGTTACACTTAACACATTCCCATCAACTTTATAAAAATTTATATCTGCTAATCTGGCATTCCTTGCAATATGCCAGCTAGCCGGACGTAATTGTTCACTTACCATTTCAATGCAGACTAATGTAACAAAATAATCATTTTCCTCTGGTGAGAAAAATTCCATGGCAATATAACTTACCACATCCCCATCTCTCAAATATCTAGCCTTACCATCACTTTTTGTATCACCTCTTACATAAGCTGCTATGTTTCTGTCTCTATCCTTAGCTGCTATATTAAATTGGGTATTTCCGGTAAGAAGATAAGTGATTGCATCAAGAATTGTGGATTTTCCGGTTCCATTAACTCCCGTAATAAGTGATGAACCCTCAAGTTTTATATTAATGTGCGAAAACCTCGACCACTGTACAAGAAGTAATCCGGTTGCTGTCTTTCTATTCGCTTTCAAATTCTTCTACCTCCTCATCTTCATCAATATCATCATCGCCTTTATTTTTCATCTTTTCAACAGCCCCAGCTACAAATTCTTTAAATCGCTCAATATCAAGTGCAAATTGTATTGATGGATATATTATAATCTTGCAATCCGGTTCTCCAATCTTTCCTGATATATCCAGGATGCTGAATTTTGAAAATAGTTTTAAAATATCTACCATTGTTGTTTTTCCATCAAACTCTTCCTTTAGCCCGAATTTTTCAAGTTCGTTACGCAAATCAAATACAGATATAATAATCTGTTTCTTAAGACTTCCTAATCTTACATGGTCTAAATATAGAATCCAAAGACAACATAATACTATACTTTCGTTTTTCTTAAGTGGTAATCTGTTTGCCTGTATTTTTCCACTTTCACTAGTATTGCCATCGTTAACCAACATTACCACACCATTATCTTTATCTACCACAATATCAAATCCCATTAATGAGAGATAATTGCTAAATGCATCTTCATTTTTCGAAATAAAGAAATATATTTTTTTACTATCTTCATCACGCTCTCTCACGATAAAAGTTGTCTTTAAAAGTCTTCTGCAACTCCTTTGAAAAAGTTCCTTTTCCGATGATGAAAACATATCCCATGAATCAAATACCATTGTTATTCTCCTATTTTTCCTTTACATTGAATCGTCTAATCAATAGTCCATTACTTTCTATATATCCATCTTCAACAGATATATCATATCCATTCTCTTCTCCATATGTTACTGCCGAAATTGCCGCTAATAATTCATCTTTGTTTCCCATAGGTATTTCATCTGCATATAACACTTGTTTATGTGAGATTAATTCCTGCATATATTGTTTCATTTTATCTTTAGAATATGGATTATATGCTTCTTGCTTCTGTTGCATCTTTGCTGCAAGAATGTCTTCCTCTAATAAAATTTCCACTTCACTTGTTGTTACTTTTCTAATCGATTTATTTTTTCTTGGATAGCGGACGGATGCTAAATCTATATACTCATTTCTATCTAATCTGAATAAATTTCTCATTTCTTCTGGGAGTTCATCTTTCATTTCAATTTCTGACATAGCATCTCTAAGTATCTTTATAAATTGTTCTACACTACCTCGGCTATCCTTTCCATTGTTTCTTATAAACCTTATACGTCCAACCGCAATGTGCATATGCATATTTATCTTGTGCTTTATATCAGCCATAATCCTGTCATAATCTTCCGATAGAAATCTTCTGGTCGCAGCAAGCATTTCATATACATAATTCTCCGCCTCGGATTCCTCTAATGATTCTTCAATTGCACAGCCAAGCACAATCGTTTCAAATTCTTCCTGATTACTTGTCATTTGGTCAAGCATATGTTTAATTTGATTTCTATATATATGAATATTTTGCTGTTTAGTAAGTCTTGCATATTCTTTTATAAAATCGCCATTACAATATGCTAGCAAATTTTCTGTAAGAGTCTCTAATGACACTTCCTTTAGTATTTCTTCTATTTTCTTGCGGATAAACGTCGATAATCTTTTAAGTGATTTTGATAATGCTTTTGCATTTTGAAAAACCGGTTTTATTGCATTGACATATGGATCATCTACCCATTGTTCTTTTCTCTGTAATGTATTAAAAATACTGTATATATATGTAGAGTATTCCACTTTCTCCGGTTTCTCAATATTTTTAAGAAACTCGGCAAGTGCAATCCCTGCTTCCGTCATTACAATATATTTCTCATACGTAGAATCATCTGTTTCCTCAATAAGCCATCCAACATCAGGACTAATAAATTTTCGAATAAAATTGTTTGCAATATCTATAGGTTTAGAATCATCATTTTCTGTTTCATCATCGGATTTCAAATGATTTTCCAATATATATATTGCTAAATTGTCTCTAAGTATTTTCCTGCTTATACGATAGGAAACTTCCTTGTCGTATTGTTCATATATTTCTATTAGACAGGCTGCATTTGCAACATTATTACTTCCACTGGATAATGGATTAAAAAATCCCCCGGGAACCATATCAAAAACATTATTCATATGCAATTCTCACCTGCCTCTCCATTAACTTCATTTTTTCCATAAAATTATCTCAATAATATCATAACACCTGTATTTTTTCTATTACTAAATTCTAATACCTAACAGCCTGCAAATAAGCCTTACTATTCCTGAGGTATTCTTTGAAATATTTTCATTTTTCTTTATTTCATCGTACTTTTCGCCTTCAGTCACCCTGCTATATGCAGTTTTCCTTGTTGTTACCTCTCTATACTGGTCGAAATCCAATAATCTGTTTACAAGTTTTATCACTAATCGTGCTACAAAAATTCCCACTACAATACCAACTACGAATATAGCATTTCTAATTACTTTTGATTTTGTAATTTCCTCAAATAACGCAAATATAACCATTATGAATCCAAAAGCAATTGTTCCAAATACTATAGATGCCACTATTCTAGCCATTGCATATGAAACAGTTCTGAACGGCTTTACAATTTTTTCTTCTCTATCCTGCTTATTTTGCTGTGCAAGAGTTCTTGCATAATCTACTTCATCCATATATTTTTCACATGCTTCCTTATATGAATTAACATATATAGCTCCAAGTTTTTCTTCTAATTTTCTCAACATCTGGTCTTTATTATTTTCATTGCATAATGAGACAAATGCTATTTCAACATTGTCTCCGGTTTCTATTACCCTTGCTAATTCATTATTCTTAGTTATCTTTCCTAATGTTCTCAAATTTATATAGGTTTTTCTATTACCATCCATTTTAAAACTATATAAATCACTTCGGCATGTTGAAGCACTTCCTGACTCTACATTTCTCTGTACTTTTAGGTATGCATATTTTTTTAATTCTCTACATGCAGCATTTAAATAATTTTGACAATCCTCTCTTGTATAATGCATCTGTGTTCTTCTCTTTATCTCTGCATTATACTCTGCTCTCTCATGTTCTGCCTGTACTCTTGCACGTTCTTCTTCATCTAATTTTCTAACGAAGTCATTCTTTGCCTTTCTAAGCGGTGCCATCTTCGTATATACAAGCTGTTTTTTGTATTCTTTTTCTATTTCTTCTAATATTTTTGCATTTTTAGGATCTTTAAAATCAAATTTTTTCAACAAATTTTTATATTGATCTCTTAAATCATCTAATGAATCTGTCTGTCTAAAATAAGCCATTCCTATCGTTCCTTTCTTCTGATGGTACATTATATTTTCAGTCTTTTGCAACATATTATCAATTTATACCTATTTTAGCATAGACTATTCCATAGATTCAAGTAACTTGAAATTATATTTATGCTACAAACATTCTTTATGTCGTAAATCAGAATTGATCAGTCAAATATAAAATTGACCACTTACAGGTCATTTACTGGTCAGTATAATATAAAAGCGACCACTTACAGGTCATTTACCGGTCAGTCTTCCACAAAAAATGACCAGTTACTTATTCTTTTATTCTATAAAGCGTTTTTTTATTTTCACCAACTTTTTCTATTAAGCCATCCTTTATCATCTTATATAAAATGTTTCTTGCTCCAGTTCTGGAATTATAATTACAGATTTCCATTACCTTCTGTGTTGAAATACTTCCATTCCGTTCGATATAAACAAGTATCTTATTTTCTTTTGACATTTCTTTTACTACCTTGTATTCACCATCCTCCTTTGTGTTTCTTATATCAGTAGCACCTGGAATGTATATCACTTGTCCAACTTCGAGCTTTAATGTTACTCTGTCACTACGCTCTGAAAAATCAAATTCTGGTTTCTTCCAGTTTTGTTCTGCCCATGCTGTCATAATCTTATCAACACCACTTCCTGCACGCTCACCAACATTTACAAAACCAAACATCTTTAAAATATTAGGATTTCGTGGGTCACTATTGCCACCTGCATAAAATTCCTCTTTTGTCACTCTAATAGTACCAGGATTTGAAATACTAAGTTCCTTGCCATTTTTAATAACAAGGATTCCTCGTCTGCCATAATAATTTGCATGTGCCAACGCATTCGCTAGTGCCTCTTCCAAGGCATCATGAACATCAACTCTGTCTATGCGATATCCATCTCTTCTATTTGCAAATGGAACTGCTACTTCATCATCCATTCTTGTACGCACTTTGGTGAAGAAATCATATATATTACCACTCCAGTCGCCTTCGTTAGAATGTATTCTAAACAACCAGCGTACTGATTTATCATCACATTCCTCACGATAATCCAGAAAATAATTTTGAAAAACCTCAGTAATATGATAAGCCTCTCCAAAAAATAATAGTCCGGCTATCGTTGGAGATAATGTACCATTCTTATTCTTTGCCACCGCTCTTAGTTTCATAAGGAACTCATCATTTTCAAGTGCATTCCACGGATGTCCACTGTGAAGTTGTTCAAAAACAATTCTGTAACCTTTTACCGTATCATGATTAAGCACATCCAACCCATATTCTTCCAACACCTCCACATCTCCAGATACATCTCTTTGATCTGCAAACATTGCCCGGACTGCCTCTTCTGTACATAGAAAGTCGCCTTCATAATCTCTCTTATAAGTACCTTTCATTGGATTAGTTCCAATATAAACCGGTTTATCATGCCTGTCTGCTGCCGGAATATCTATTCTAAGTATTTTTTTACCCTCTATCTCAATAACCTGTACATGATGATTCAATAGAATATTTTTAGATACTTTATTTTTATCATTTAATGTACTCCAGAAATCCTTCTGATATTTAATAATCTGCTTGTCTGTCAGTCCCTCAATCGAAAAAGAATCCCTATATTCCCTAATTCCCAGCAGAATGATTCCTCCATTGGTATTAGCAAAGGAAGAATATGTCTCCCATATGCTCTCAGTAATTCCACCAGTTGCCAACTTACATTCTCGCTCATGATTTTCGCCAAGATTTAATTTATTTAATATTTCCTGTTTCATCTATAATGAAAACCTCCTACTTATGATTTATTCAATATTTCACTCAATGTACTTGCTATTACGTCACTCAAACAATCTCCTAAAACTTTTTTCTCAAAATTTCTTGTAAACATTGTATACTTACAAGTACATTTTTTATCAATGATTTACCATTATAATATGTACTATAGCCCTTTTTATAATTCTTATCAAGATTATATATTGAAACTATATCAATTTAGTCAACAATATTTTTAATTTGGTCATTTGTATATATTTTGACTAAATTAATCCTCAAAATTTACATTCATCCTCCGTTCCGCTTAAATAATCTCTCGGAATCTCTAAGCCAGTAAATATAATGCTTTCAGATTCCTTTTTTATTAAAATCCCCCACTTTTTTGTCAAAAAAA
>OMVQ01000086.1 GCA_900314555.1 uncultured Eubacteriales bacterium
ATAAAATAAAAGAAATATGGGCTGAATTAGCTGTTACTGATTCAGCTAAAGAAAGAATCAGAAAAGTTTCGTTGTATTTTTCAGAAAAGGAATTGAAAAAGCAATTGAAGGATACAACTGATGCAAGATTTCTGATTGAAAAGTTGGGGATGCCTCCACTTCAAAATATGACTGAAATAAAAGCGGCGTTACTTGCAGCTGAAAAGGGAGATTGTTTAACTCCCTATCAATTAGAACGGGTAGAAAAGGCGCTGGTTATAATAAGGAGGTTGAAGGATTATTTAGTAAGGGGGAAAATATATCAGAATTCTTTGGCATACTATTATGAAAATCTGGATGAACTTTCGGAATTGAGATGTGAAATTGCCGGAAAAATCAGGAATGGTACAGTGGATGATTACGCATCAAAAGAGTTAGAACGGATACGCAAACAAATTGTACAGTGTGAAGAACTGATGAAACAAAAGGCGGAACAAATTATGCGTGCTAATAAGGAATGTATGTCGGACAATTATTGTACCAGCAGAAATGGACGGATATGTATTCCTGTGAAAACGGAGTGTAAGCTAAAAATAACCGGAAGTGTGATAGATAAGTCATCTACCGGAAGTACACTATTTATTGAGCCATCTGGTGTTGCGAAATATTATGATGAACTGCAATTGCTCAAAATAAGCGAAGAAAATGAAGTCTACAACATTTTGTACACTTTGTCAGCTTTTATTATGTCATCAGTACCTGTATTGCAGGCAGATTTAGAAATGATTGAAAAATTGGATTTTATTTTTTCAAAGGGCAAATTGAGTATTGATATGGAAGCAACTGAGCCAACGATAAATACCGTACGTCGTATTAAACTGCTGGATGCACGTCACCCATTGATGAATAGAAATGTGGCTGTACCGTTACAGTTTGATGTGGGGGAAGATGTTCGTGGTATCATTATAACCGGACCAAATACGGGAGGGAAAACCGTAGCTATTAAAACTGTTATGTTGAATTGTATAATGGCACAATGCGGTTTACATGTTACATGTAAACAGGCGGATATATGTATGAATAGTGCATATTTGTGTGATATTGGGGATGGGCAGAATTTGTCTGAGAATTTATCTACATTTTCAGCACATATAACAAATGTATTGGAGGTGTTGAGCGAAGCAGATAAAGATAGTTTTGTAATTATGGATGAATTGGGTTCAGGTACGGATCCGACAGAAGGTATGGGAATTGCAATTGCAATATTAGAAGAACTCAGAAAAAGTGGTGCCATTTTTCTTGTGACAACACACTATCCGGAAGTAAAGGAATATGCAGCTAATACAGCATATATTGCTAATGCAAGAATGACATTTGACAAAGAAACATTGCGTCCTACTTATCAGATGATAATTGGTGAAGCTGGTGAAAGCTGTGCTTTTTATATTGCAGAACGGTTAGGAATGCCTGGTGAAATGTTAAAGGTAGCAATCCGCGCTGCGTATGGCGAAGATGCGGTAAAGTCCTATACATTTCAAAATACGCAATATAAATCGGGCAGCAAAAATACAAATAAAATTAAGAAAGCCAAAACTGCAAAGAGCAATACAAAGCTCACTGAAAAGTATAAAATCGGCGATAGCGTGATGGTTTACCCTGAAAAAAGGATAGGGATAGTGTGTGCACCTATTAATGAAAAAGGTGTGTTAAGGGTACAACTGCCAAATAAGAAAATCTGGATTAATCATAAACGGGTAAAACTTCATGTAGCAGCAACTGAACTTTATCCTGAGGATTATGATTTTTCAATCGTATTTGAAACAGTTGAGAACCGAAAGAAGCATCACGATATGCAAAGAAAATATACAAATGCTGTGATAGAATCAGATGAATAAAAATTGGAGGTAAAGAAATGAAACGTAAAAAAATGGAACGTATTATAAAACCAATGGGGAGCAAATATCTTCTTTCATCTTTGGAATTGGTACAAGAGGTGTTTTCGGAATGGGATAGTCCAAAAGAAGGCAGGAAAGTGAGACAGTTAATAGAAGAAATTAGAGCAAAAAGATATTATATACCTGAGTTGGAGCTTATCATGGTTAATGAAGATGATGAAATCATTGGATATGCAATGTTTTCGCATTTTCACATTGAAGGAAAGTATGAGGATGAGTTGCTAATTCTTACACCGGTTGCTGTGAAAACGAATCTTCAAAGGCAACATATTTCCAGGGATATACTGGAATATGGATTTGATGTGGCAAAAAAGATGGGATTTAAAGCGATTCTTGTGGAGGGAAATCCGTAAAACTATAGAAATCGAGGCTTTCAATCCAGCTACAAATTTGGAATAGAAGCAGGACCAAATATATGCCTGCCACATCCGGATTGTTTAATGATAAAGGAGCTGGAAAAAGGAGCTTTAGGCAAAATGAGTGGTTTAGTCGATTATTCGTTTTATGAGTCGCTTAGTTAGAAAGAGATAGTGTGGTAATTATGCTAAGTCTTAAAATAATATAAAGTGCTTGTTATTTTTCAATCAGTTAAGTATAATTAAATTTAGTTGTAAAAAAGAAATGGAGGATTAAAAATGGGAGAAGTATACCATGAATATATGATAAAAAGAAAGCATACATTAATTGGAATGATGGTAAGAGTTCTGTTTATATTATTATGTGCGCTTTCAATAGTATTATCAGCAGTTTTCGGACCAATCGCATTTATCGTTGGTGTGGCTTTGGCATATGCCACAAGATATGTATTTCATATGACAGATATTGAATTCGAGTACCAGTATTTAAGTGGCGAATGTCAGGTTGACAAAATATGTGGTAAGATGAAGAGAAAAGGCTGTGGCAAAATTGAGATGGATAAAGTCGAGATAATTGCACCGGAAGATTCAAAATTACTTGAGCCATATGAGAAACAGGTATATAAGCTTAGAGATTTCTCGTCATTAGAGAAAGATGCTGACAGATATGTAGTATTTCAGAGAAATGATTCGGCATTAATCAAGGTTATATTTGAACCAAATGAAGATATCATAAGAGAAATGAAAATGGCTGCACCAAGAAAAGTTAATATAAAAGGTGAAGAAAGACCATATTAGATATAGCGTTTTTAATGATAGTCTAAGCTATATATAAGTTGATATTAGTTAATTAAAAAGTTAATAGCACAACTACTTGACAATACAAAGTAGCTGTGCTAAATTTATATTACACTACTTGATAATACAAAGTAGAAAGGTGACAAATTATATGGAAGATACACAATTAATGAAAGGAATATTAGAAGGCTGTGTGCTGGCAGTTATTTCTAAAGGTGAAACATATGGCTACGAGATTTTACAGTCACTTAGCACATATGGCTTTCATGATTTAGGCGAGGGAACAATGTATCCCGTTCTTACACGCTTAGAGAAGAAGGAATATATTTCCTGTAGGAGAGCAAAATCTCCATTAGGACCAATAAGAAAATACTACTCAATTACAGAGGAGGGAGAAGAGTATTTAAGAAATTTTAAAGAGAATTATGAAAGAATAACAAAATGTGCAAATGAAATATTGAATATGAATGGTAAATAGTGAGAAAAATAATGCTGATGCGATTATTTTTCTCACGGATAAAGGTGCCGCAGACGTCACCTTTATCTCTTATCGCAGGGCAAAATTTGAAATTTTGCCCGCGATTCCTCCGACGTAAACGTCTGCGGAATGGAGAATAGTATGAAACAATCATATATTTTATTAGAAGATAAATTAAACAAAGAATATAAAGAAGTATTTGAAAGAATTGACATATATGGAAGTACGCATTTTATTGATAGTGATGTCCAAAGCGGGAAAATGATGGAATTACTTGATAGTATGTTAGAAGCACAAAATGATGGGCAGAGTGTATCAGTAATCGTAGGAAATGACATAGATAGATTCTGCAAGGAATTCTATAGTGATTATACTGTTGAAAACCGTATAAGGGAAGTGCCGAAAAGGCTGTTTAAATTAGCAGCGTTTCTTCTGATTATAGAATTGATAGATTTTATCATTGGACTTACAAATGGCGAAGGTATATTAAGAAATACCGATTTGAGTCCGTATTTTATAGGAATTGTAGGAGGAATTATTGTTGATACCATAGTATTTCTGTTAATCAGACCGCTTGCCGATAGATTTAAGAAGATAAAACCATTTTTCTGGAATCTGTGTATGGCGTTAATGGTCATTATTATGGTGGTGTTTATAATATTTGTACAGACAGATGATAAATTTGCAATGAATATAAAAAGTATTGTACCGATAGTCATTACAGCAGCGTACATATTAATTTATCTGGTGTGCAGGATTACAATTAATTATAGAAAATATGGTACATTTAAGATTAGAACAAAGAAAAAGGAAAAAGAAGAAATAAGTTTCAGGGATGCAATAAATGATGGATTGAACTTAGAAAAAGAGCTGCCAAAGGAATGGCTTAAAGACTATAAGAAAAAGTATGATAAGGCAGTAAAGAAAGGAAAAACTCCTGTAAATGAGGCTCGGTATCTGGAAAATATTTCAAAGAAATATGATGTAAAACGAGTAACTAAGCAAAATATAATTATCTTTGGTGGAATGACTGTAATTTTAATTTTAGGAATGTGGATAGCAGGACAGTTTGAGTCGATTTCAGATGGACTTATATATTCAGGAATTTTGTTTATAATTGAGGGAGGATTACTCAGATTTTTCAATAAATCAGCCAAAGAGACAGATAGAATATATAAAAAGATGATTATGGAAATACAGGAGAAAAATATTACATTAGAAGAGTATGTTGAGAATTTGAAATAAAGAATTTGCAGTTGAAAATAAAAAACAAATTGAAGTTAGATAAGATATAGTCAGATTATATAAAATTAAATAATTACGAAGCTAAATTAAATGCAGGAGGACTAATTAAACTGAAATTTCAAAGATGAAAGTCTAAATAATAATTATATGATTTGAAGTTTGTAAAAATGAATTGACTTAATGGAAACAACTTGTTATAATTGTGCTTAGTGGGAAAAGTGCGACTATTTTTAGTGTTTTCCCAAGGTCGTATTATTGAAAGCATTTAGTGCTTTTTAGTAATAAACGAAGTAAATTTTTAGGAGGAATTGACAAATGGCAAACAAATGGGTATACACCTTCAAAGAAGGTAACATGACCATGCGTAACTTACTTGGTGGTAAGGGCGCTAACCTTGCAGAAATGACAGAAATCGGACTTCCAGTACCTCAGGGCTTCACAATTACAACAGAAGCTTGTACACAGTACTATGAAGATGGTAGAAAAATCAATGACGAAATCATGGCACAGACTATGGATGGAGTTAAGTGGATGGAAGAAGTAAACGGAAAGAAATTCGGTGATCTTCAGAACCCACTTCTTGTATCAGTTCGTTCTGGTGCAAGAGCATCTATGCCAGGTATGATGGATACAATTCTTAACCTTGGTCTTAATGACGAAGTAGTAGAAGCTATGATCAAAGGTAATGATGATCCAGCATTTGCTCGTTTCGTATATGATTCATACAGAAGATTTATCCAGATGTTCTCAAACGTTGTTATGGAAGTTGGTAAGAAATACTTCGAACAGCTTATCGATGAGATGAAAGAAAAGAAAGGTGTTAAGTACGACGTAGAACTTACAGCTGATGATCTTAAAGAATTAGCTCAGCAGTTCAAAGCTGAATACAAGAAACAGTTAGGCGAAGACTTCCCTTCAGATCCAGTAGAACAGTTAAAATTAGCTATCGAAGCTGTATTCAAATCATGGGATAACCCACGTGCTAACGTATACAGAAGAGATAACGATATCCCTTATTCTTGGGGTACAGCAGTTAACGTAATGCCTATGGTATTCGGTAACTTAAATAACGAATCTGGTACAGGTGTTGCATTTACTCGTGATCCTGCTACAGGTGAGAACAAACTTATGGGTGAGTTCCTTATCAATGCACAGGGTGAAGACGTAGTTGCAGGTGTTCGTACACCAATGCCAATCGCTCAGATGGAACAGGAATTCCCAGAAGCATATGCTGAATTCATCAAAGTATGTGATATTCTTGAAAATCACTACCATGATATGCAGGATATGGAATTCACAGTTGAAAATAAGAAATTATATATGTTACAGTGTAGAAATGGTAAGAGAACAGCTCCAGCTGCATTAAAGATTGCTTGTGACCTTGTTGATGAAGGACATAAGACAGAAGAAGAAGCTGTATTAATGATTGACCCACGTAACTTAGATACATTATTACATCCACAGTTTGATGCTGCTGCACTTAAAGCTGCTACACCACTTGGAAAAGGTCTTGGTGCTTCACCAGGTGCTGCTTGTGGTAAAGTTGTATTTACAGCCGCTGATGCTGAAGAATGGGCTGCAAGAGGAGAAAAAGTAGTTCTTGTTCGTCTTGAGACATCTCCAGAAGATATCACAGGTATGAAAGCTGCTCAGGGTATCTTAACAGTTCGTGGTGGTATGACATCGCACGCTGCCGTTGTTGCTCGTGGTATGGGTACATGCTGTGTATCTGGTTGTGGCGACATCGCAATGGATGAAGAAAATAAGAAATTTACATTAGCAGGACAGACATTTACAGAGGGATCAGAAATCTCTATCGATGGTACAACAGGTAACATCTATGCAGGTATTATCCCAACTAAAGATGCTGAAATCGCAGGTGAATTCGGACGTGTTATGGCATGGGCTGATAAGTATAGAACACTTAAGGTTCGTACTAATGCTGATACTCCTGCTGACGCAAAGAA
>OMVQ01000087.1 GCA_900314555.1 uncultured Eubacteriales bacterium
CCCGTGCCGATAATAGTAATTGATATAAAGTTTTTAAGTTCTAACCACTATATATTGTGGTTGTTTAAGTTAGGTTGTTAACATTGAAAATAAATGGCTTAAAGACCACATATTTTTAATAATAGTTGCGGGGTTATGTATAAGCGGATTGGTTATAGCTGGAATTATAATAAATAAAAAGTGTCTGTTTATAGCATTAGTTATGTTTATTATCACCCATTGTATAAGATATAATATGATGATGACATATGTTGAGAAAAATGCTTATGATGGAACTGGAATTGAAAATGCAGATAAATAATAAACATAACTAATTAACTGGATATTAATGTTTAGACTTACATTCATCCGTATAAATATCGTAGGAATAAATGAGTATAGCGACTACAGCAATTGCTAAATAAATGAGCATTAGTATAGTAGATAGATTTCCACTTACAAAAATAGATGTTATAATTGTTAATAACCCTGTAATGATAAGTGCAATTGCACCAAAATAATTAGATTTAGCCCAAGTTACATCATTATACATACTCCATGAAATTCTCACACCAATAGTTCCGTTTTTCTTTGTTTTAGGCATATAATTTCCGAGAATGATATAAAGTACACCCAATAATATACAAGAAACTTTAGCAATATCGACGGAAGCGTGAGTTGAATTTTTCGTGGCTTCAAAATACGAACCAAATAAAATAAAACATTGCATTATTCCAAAAACAATGGAAGTTGAAATTGAAACAATAATAAGGCATTTAGCATTAGATGCTGCTTCATGACGCTCTTTATCTGTTGAAGCGGTTAAAGATTTTTTCTGGTAATAAAGAATAAATATTTGCCAGAAGAGAGTAATCAAAAGAATAAAAATTGGAAAAATAATATTTTCATATTTAGAACCCCATCTGTCAATTTTACCTGATATATCGTAGTGCATAGGTACAGAATCAGGCATAAACTGTATTGTAATGCCGGTTAATATTAGTGGAATAATAGAGATTATCCACATTATTTTTTTAGATTTGAAAAATTTACTCATTTTTGTTACCTCCAAACTGTTTTACCCACAAGATTAGTTCTTCAAAGACACTTGTATTTATTTCATAATAAATAAAGTTTTTGTCTTTGTATTCCATAATCAGGTCAGCATTTTTTAATAATTTTAGATGATATGAAAGTGCGGCAGGCGAGATATCTAATTTCTCAGCAATTTCTCCGGCACTCATTTTACCATCTTTAAGCATTACCAGAATGTCACGGCGCTGCTTATCAGACAAGACTTTGAAAATATTTAATTCACTCATTTTAACACCTATTTAAAAATAATTTTAAATAGATTATATCTATAAATTTGTCATATGTCAATAGCTATTTAAAATATTTTTTAAATAGCTATTTCATATAAAGTAAATTTAAATTTTAATAAAAGTAGTAAAATGCATAGAAATTCAATAATATATGTGGTGTATAAAGATAGTGGAGTGACAAAAAGATGAGTTATAGAAAAAAGTTTTTAGAAAAATGTGATAATTGTGAAAGCTGAAATTATTACCAGTAAGTTGACAATTATCACAAAATTCTCTAAAAACTTTTTTCTATAAATATTAATAAAATATGTGTTTGAATATAAAGGACAATTAAGCAGTAAGCTCCACAAATTTTCTATGAAGAAATGAGTATTTCATTTGAATGGAATTAAGTTCATATATAGCACTGTCTATTAATTCTGGTTCAGTCACGTTCTGAAGAATGGTGTATACTGCATCTAATGCTAATTTTGTTTCCTCTAATTCAATTTTAAGTATTTCCTTTTCTGATAACTGATCTCTATATTCGTTTAACAGCATGGTATTTGATGGTTTTTCCCTTTTTCTGAACAAAATTACACCTCTTTTTACAAATATTTCATATATAAGTATAGTCATATAATAATAAATTTATTCATTCAAATAAGTTTCAAATAATTTTGATATTATTTTTAAAAACCTATTTACAAAATCAAACTTATAATATATAATATGTTACATCAATAAGTTAACTTTTGAAAATATATATGGAGGTAAATGACATGAATGGGTAATCAGATAATAATTGTTGTTTATGATACAGATGAAGAATATATAACTGGTATTAATGAATATTTGTTGGATTATATTAATGAAAGGTATTCAATATTTACATTTAGTAATATTGATAAATTCAGAGAATTTTGTGAAACAAATAATATTAATATTCTTATATTGGCAGAATATTGTATAGATATAAAATTAATAAAAAATATTAATGCATATATCCAGATTTTGTCAGAAGAGAAGAATGTTTTAAGAATTCAAGGGTATGAGGCAGTTTATAGATATCGGAAAATGTGTATGATAATTAGTGATATACTGAATAATTATGCTAATTATACATGTAAAAATTCAGATGTAAAAGATAATATATTAGATAGGGATATGAATGTCAGGATAACAGCTATTTATTCGCCTGTTAACAGATGTGGAAAGAGTACATTATGTATGAAATTAGCTTATGCATTAAAAGATAATAAGTCGCTTATTATTGATTTAGAAGAATTTTCTTTAAATAAAGATATTTTTGATGGAGGGCTTAATATATCGGATTTGATATATTATTGTCTAAAGGAAAATAGTAATTTCAATATAAAATTAGATGCAATAGTTAAGAAATATAATAATACAGATATAATTCCGCCTGTTAATAATATATCTGATATATCTGAGATAAATGAGGACATATGGGCAGAATTAATTATTAAGATTAAAGATAGTGGAAGATATGGAGATATAATAATTGACGTTTCAAATATGGTAGGAGATATATTTAAAATATTTAAAATATGTGATTATGTATTTGTACCACATTTAAATGATAATTATTCATCAATAAAATTAAAACTATTTTTTAATTATCTTGAAAATGTAAATAATGAATTAAAAAATACTGTAATAAAGAAGATTGATGTCAGTAATATACTAAGCAAAGGTGACGATTACATTATTAAAGAGATGACAGATATAATGATGGAGGGAAATATTGGATGATATAAATAAATTAAGAGAAAAGGTAATGGAAAAAATAGACGTTTCAACTGAAATATCAGATGATAAGGTAAAAGAAATTGTAGATGAAGTTATATTGGAATATGGTAATGAAAAAGGTCTATCTGTTAGAGAAAAATACAGATTGCAGAAAGAGATATATGATTCTATAAGAGGATTGGATATTTTGGAGGAATTACTGGAGGATAAAAATATAACTGAAATTATGATAAATGGTCCAGATAATATTTTTATAGAGAAAGATGGTAGAATTGAGAAATATAATAATAGATTTAGTTCAAAGGAGAAATTGGTAGATATAATTCAACAAATAGTATCAGGAGTAAACAGAAGAGTTAATGAGTCATCGCCTATAGTTGATAGCAGACTTAGCGATGGATCGAGGGTAAATGTTGTTCTTAATCCTGTTGCCATTAATGGTCCGGTTGTAACTATAAGAAAATTTCCAGAATATTCAATAACTATGAAAAAGTTAATTGAAATAGGTTCTATATCTTTAAATGTTGCTGATTTTTTAAAAATATTAGTAAACGCCAAATATAATATTTTCATAAGCGGAGGAACAGGTTCAGGAAAAACTACTTTTCTAAATGTATTATCAAATTATATTCCTGGCGATGAAAGAATAATTACTATAGAAGATTCGGCAGAGTTGCAGATACAAAGTGTTGATAACCTAGTCAGGATGGAGGTTAGACAGGCAAATGATGAAGGAGAAAATGGAATAGATATAAGAGATCTGATAAAATCTAGTCTGAGAATGAGGCCGGATAGAATTATTGTTGGTGAGGTGCGAGGAGCAGAGGCATTAGATATGCTACAGGCAATGAATACCGGACATGATGGAAGCTTAAGTACCGGACATGCCAATAGTCCAAAAGATATGCTTAACAGATTAGAAACCATGGTATTAATGGGTGTAGATATGCCGTTAAAGGCTATAAAGAGTCAGATTGCATCAGGTATAGATATAATAGTGCATCTTGGAAGATTAAGGGACAGAACCAGAAAAGTTTTAGAAATAGTTGAGATAACAGGATTTAATGGAGAAGAGATTTTGACAAATACTATATATAGATTTGAAGAGGATAGTATCGAAGAGACAAATAAAGACATAGTAAAAGGAAAACTGAAATGGACAGGAAGTACTTTGATTAATCAAAAGAAGTTATTTGATGCGGGTTACAACAAGGAGGATATATCATACGGAGAATGAAATAGACTATAGCATTTATAGAATGACCATTAAGGAGTACATATTAAGCATTATAGTAATTATAAGTATAGCATGTATATTTTCATATGTTTTCTATGATAATTTATGGATTTCAATTGCGTTTATTTTACCTGTATATTTTTATTTGAAATTGATAAGAAAGGTATTAATGCAAAGAAGAATACAGAAGTTAAACGTTCAATTTAAGGATTTTTGTATGTCAATGGCAGCACAGTTGATAGCTGGATATTCTATAGAGAATTCTCTTGCAGAAGTATATAGAGAGTTGTCTCAACTATATGGAAAAGAGTCATATATATGTAAGGAAACAAGAATACTTATAGTTAAATTAAGATTAAATATTACAATAGAAAATGCAATAGAAAATTTTGCAATTAGAAGTGGAATAGAGGATATTAAACTATTTTCGGAAATTATAAGTATTGCAAAGAGAAGTGGTGGAGATTTAATAAAAATTGTAAAGAATGCCGCAAATTCCATAAGTAGAAAAATAGAAACAGAAAGGGAGATAAAAGTAATAATTAATTCTAAAAAGTATGAACAGATGATTATGAATATTATTCCGATATGTATTATTGTATATGTAAGACTAACATCTCCGGATATGATGAGTATTATGTATAATTCAATAACCGGTAGAATTATAATGTCAGTATGTTTAATGATATATGTGTTCGCATTCTTTTTGGGATATATAATATCAAAAGTAGAGGTATAAGTTAAAACTTAATAATTATATAGAGATATAACAGGGGGTGATATATTGACGTTTATATGTGTGTACTCAGCAATTATCTTAATATTTTTAATTTTATATCTTTGTACAGGAAAATATAAAAAGGATATTTTTGATAGGTTGGATAAAAAGGAAAATCCATTTAGATTTATTTACGGAATGTCAGCCTGGATTCTAGATTTTATAGATAAAAAAATTTACAGATTATCATATGCGAAGACAAGTAAGAGGATAGAAAAAATAAAGGTCAATAATTACAAGAAAGAGGATACATACATATATATGGTATCAAGAATTTCTATTTCTATTATTGCATTTATTTTAATTATTATATTTGGAGATTTAATATGTTTAAATAATACTTTTTCAAAAACAGGTAATGTGAAAAGTATTTTTAGAAAAAATTATGGAGAGGGTGAAAAAGTATATGAATTAGAAGCAAAGTTTAAGGATGGTTATAGACAGAATGTAATAATAAAATTACCCGAAAAAGCCAACAGTTATGATGATGCAAATCTCATTTTTGAAAAAAGTTATAAGAGCATTTTAAAAAATATGTTAAATGGTAATCAAAGTATTAACAATATAACGGGTGATATCAATTTAATATACAGTTCGGATAACAATGTTACAGTTGATTGGAACTTAAATAACACATCATATATAGATTATGGTGGAAAAATCTTATGGGATAACATGGGTAATGTGGATAAAGTAAGTGTTGATATAGAAGTTACTTTATCATTAGATACATATTCAAAGACATACAATATTCCATTAACGATTAATAAAGCGGGAAGAAAAAAGAGTGAGATAATAGACGAATCAATAGAAAAATATATTGATGAATATACGAAATCAGATAAAGAAGTAGAACTGATGAATAGTATAAATGATGAAGAAGTAGAATTTGTGAAAAAGAAAAAGAAATCATCAATAATATACATATTTATTGGTGTCATAATGGCTTTGGTATTATATATGGTTAAGGGTAAGGAATTACAGGATTATGAAGATAAGAGAAAAAAACAATTGGAAACCGATTATGTAACAATTGTCAATAAAATCACAATATTGCATAGTGCAGGAATGACAATACTTGCAGCATGGGATAAGGTTATATCTGATTATGAAAAAAATAAAAGTGTTTCAGGAATGAGATATGCATATGAAGAAATGAAATATGCCAGAAAGAAAATGAAAAATGGATATTCAGAGTGTCAGGCATACTTAGACTATGGCAAACGATGTGGTATACATTCTTATATTAAGTTTGGAAATTTACTTGAACAAAATATAAGAAAAGGAACTAAAGGATTAGCAGAAATACTAGAAAGTGAAGTAAATGATGCTTATGAAGATAGAAAAGCATTAGCAAGAAAAAAGGGTGAAGAGGCAGGAACTAAATTATTGTTACCTATGGGAATTATGTTAGTTATATCAATGGCAATAATAATAATTCCGGCATTTTTATCAATGGGCTTATAGAGATATTAAATATGAAAGTAGAGGATATATATGAAATTAAAAAACAAAATTTATAAATCAATTAACAATTTATATTATAAAGCACGATTTGATCAATTAATGAGTGATAATTCAGGTATGGGTGTTGTGGAAGTAATTTTAATAATAATAGTCTTAGTTGGACTTGTTGTTATCTTCAGAACACAGATAACTAAAATAGTAAATACATTATTTTCTAAATTAACAAGTAAAATAAATACTTTTTAAAACAATAAAATATTATAGAAAACAGAGGAGTAAATAAGGGGTATGAAAAAAACGGCCAAAGGAAGCATTACAGTATTTTTATCTCTTATAATGTTATTGATTTTTTCATTAGTCTGTACAGTGATTGAAATATCAAGAATATCAAGTGCATATGCAAGATGCAACGAGATAACATATATGGCATTAGATTCTACATTTTCATCTTATGCAAGAGAGATATTTGAGGATTATGGTGTTATGGTTCTATGGAAAAATGATACACAGTTATTAAATGATTATACAAAATATGTGGATAAAAACTCAAATTATAAAAAGGACTTTAGGTATAGTATATACGACATATTAGGTGTGAGACATAATAATAGTAAAGTGGAAACTGTGAAGAATGTAATGGATAATGGTGGTGAAATAGTATATGACCAGATATGTGATTATATGAAAAACGCAATTGCCCAGGATGTTATAGACAGACTAATGGAGAATAATAATGCATTGTCGCAAAATGAAGATATAGAACAATTTAATAAGAGTTTAGAAGTATGTTCAGACAAGCTTAAAGACATGGAGGTAAATGTTAAGAATATATTTGATGATATAAATGCCATAAAGCAATGCCCATATAATCCAAAGGAAGTTATTCAGAATATGAAAGACAGGTTAAACGAGATTAAGAGTATAGAGCCGACAGATGATTACAACAGACAGGTAAGGGATAATTTGTTTGATATGTATATAATTGAGTATAGAAAGTATAAAGAATGGAAGGGTACTTTAGATAATAATCTTCAGGATATAATAATTAATTCAGATAAATATTTTGAGAATTTAGAGTTAGCAAAAAGTTATGTTGATGATATGGATACAAAATTAGAGGAAGAAAAAGCTGATTATCAAAATGAATTATACTCAATTATGAAAGAAGAGATAACAGATTTAAAGCAGGAAGTGTTCAATAGTGATAAGGATAACTATAACATAGAAAATAATAAGAAATTGACATTAGAACAGAAAGAAATAGTGGAAGAAATAAGCAATTCTATGACACCTATATTAGAAAGAACTGATGAATTAGATTATAGTTATAATAAGTTATCAAATTATGAAAATGCTGATATATTGGTTGAAGATTCATATAAAGCCATTTATGCAGCAGAAGAAAAAATTATAAACTATAATTTTAACCTGAGTGTTAATTATTCGATTGGAGATGCTACAAAGAAGAAAAATGAAGTTGTTGATTTTGTTAAGAAATTGAAGAAAGATGGAGTAATGGGATATGTTGTTAATGGAGATATATCAGATAAAACTATAGATAAGAGTAAATTATCATCAGATACATATAAGGACACTGAATATAAATGGAAGAACTATGGTAGAGATAAGGAGCTTTTAAGAAAAATATTGGTTGGTCAATATATTTTTGATAAATTTAATGATTATATAAGTGGAGAAAAAAATGACCAATTAAATTATGGAATAGAATATATTTTATTTGGAAATGGTTGTGACAGAGATAATTTAAAAGAATGTATTAATAAAATTATTTTATTAAGAGAAGGTTTTAACTTTCTGTTTTTATTAAAGGATAGCACTAAGAGAAATGAAGCGTATGAATTAGCGCTAACAATTGTAGGTTATACTGGTATGCCGGCAATAGTAAGACTTACACAATTTCTGATAATGGCAGCATGGTCATACGCCGAATCCGTTGTGGATGCAAAGAATCTGTTAGATGGTGAAAAAGTAAGTTTAATAAAAAAAGCTGATGAGTGGAATTTATCATTATCAAATATAAAAAGTCTTAAGTCAGACAATAATAAAAATAAAGTTGAAAGTGGTTTGACATATGAAGATTATCTTAGATATCTGTTGATTTCACAGGATAAATATACACAGGTAATTAGAATGATTGATTTAATGGAATTAAATATTCAGGATAAATATAATGTGAATTTCGAGATGAAACAGTGCATTGTACAAGCTACAGTATATACTGAATATAAAGTAAAAAGGTTATTTTCTGATATAGGTTTTACAAGACAGATTATTAGAGGTAAAGAGGATGAATTCATTATAAAAGTAAAGCAGACATCAGGTTATTAGTAGAAAAACATGTTTGTGTAGCAAAATATAAAAATTTAAAATTAAATGAAAGGGGTTGATAAAAATGTGCTTTTATTATCTGTTAAACTGTATTAGTTGTGCTAAAAAATTCATCAATAAGTTGCCTATATGTATAAAATACATAAAAAATACAATGAATAAAAAAATTACTCCCCCGTTAAATGTTAATACTCTCCAGATTCAAGGTTGCGGTTACAATGATAATAAAATTAATAGTGGCAGTAATAAAAGCACATTTTTATCAACCTCAATAATAAAAGATAAATGGATATCAGGAAGTATGACACTTGAAGCAACAATGGTACTGCCTATATTTATATATGCAATTTTTGTATTTGTTAATTTTTTTATAATGATTAATTATCAGAATATAATGCAGAACAGTATTAATAATGCTGCTAAGGCAGTTGGAAGATATATGTATCTTGAAGATAGGGCAGAAGACTTAATAGATGATAAGAAAAAGTTTGAAAATATCAAATTTGATAAAGACATATTGATAAATGGAATAAATACCGGTTATGTGTGGAATAAGATTCTGACAGATGAAGTTAAAAAATATACAAAGAATATTAATGTAGTGAGAGGTATATCAGGAATTTGTATTGGAGAGTCGGATATAAATAATGACCAGGATGGAATAAATGATATAAAGGTCTATTATAAAATAGAAGTGTGGAAATTAGGCAAATCAAGAGGACGCTTGGGAATGGCAAACAGGTGTTACTTTAGAAGCTGGATAGGTGAAAGTATATGTGAAAATGCAGCTGATGGGTTACAAAAAGTTTATATAACTAAAAGTGGAAAAGTATATCATCTATATAGAGATTGCACACATATAGAATTATCTGTACATAATGTAAAATTTGGTGAAATAAACGAGTTAAGGAATTCATACGGTGGAATATACAAAAAATGTGAAAAATGTGTAAAAAAGCTGCCAGCAGAGAATTATATTGTGTATATAACAGATAATGGAGATAGTTATCATTGTAATGAAAAGTGTAGTTCAATTGTACGAGATGTTATTGAGATTAGTACAGATAGTGTTGGAACCAGGGAAATATGCAACAGATGTAAGAAGAAATCTGAAGGAAAATAAATGTAAATGTCAATATTTAAAATAATTTATAGAAGTGTGTGAAATTAGTTTATGAATAAATAAAAAGGTTGAAATGGAGTTTAAAGAAAATGAAAACAGTAGTAATAACAATATTTCTTATATTAAGTACTTTGCTTGATTTGAGAAAGAAAGAAGTAAATATTTCTTTGTGCGTAGGTGTTGCATTGCTTGGTCTGATATATGAAATATTTATTAGTAAAGCAGAGCTATTATCAGTCATCTTAGGAATTATACCTGGAATATTCCTTATATTGACAAGTATGGCAACAAATGAAGAAATCGGTAAGGGAGATGCAGCTATTTTATGTACAATTGGAATATATTTGGGATTAAAAAAATCAATATTAGTTTTAATATATGCGCTATTTATGACTGTCATAATTGGAGGAATATTGCTATTGATAAGAAAAAAGAATAAGAAATATAAAATTCCGTTTGTACCATTTATTTTATGTTCATACATTGCTCTATGTATTTAAAAACGGATATTTTGTGGGATATGACAACTATATATATAAATAAAAAGGAAATGAATTAAAGATATGTGTAGTGTATTAGACGAAAACATGCATACGCAAGTGTAAAAATTAAGAATGGAGGCGAATCAAATTATGAGAACAGGTGAAAAAATGAATATATTTAAGAGGTATCTGTCAGGAAGTCTGACTGTTGAAATGTCAATGTTGTTTCCGATTATTATAATGGTTATTCTTACAATTATGATGTTAGTTTTTTATATGAATGATATTATATGTGTCCGGGCTGCAGCACAACAGTATGGAATTATATGTAATACTGATGAAAAAAGCGAAAATGAGATATATAGTGAATACATGAACAGGATAAAAGCTGATGTTATAATTGCAAAAATAAAAAGTGTAGATATAAAAAAAGATGATGAAAAAACTAATATAAAAACTAGTATGTCTTTTGAATTGCCAATATTTAATATTAGAAAATCAGATAATATTAATATTACTATGTATGATAAAGATAACAGGATGTTCATAGTCAGAACAAAGGTTGCAATTGATACAGTCAACATTGCCGGATAAAGAATAATTAGTATGGCAAATTAAGAAAAGAGGTTAAATATGCAGATAGTATATAGACATGGGTTTAATAATAACTTAATGATAATAAGAGATAGTAATATTGTAATAAATGATTATAGAATAAATATGATTATGAGAAATAAGATAAGTGGATTACTTGAAATGTATATAGGGTGTGTAAATGGAGAAAGTGAGTTATCATATATAATATCTTCAAGACAAAGTGTAAGAGATTTATTTTCAAGGAATAAGATTAAGTATGAAGATGTTAAAATGTTAATAGATGGAATTATAGCGCTTGGGAAAGAATTAAGAGAATATTTGCTGGACATTAATAGTATTCTGTTAGATTTAGATTATATATATTTTGATGTAGACACTAAAAAAGTATATTTTTGTTATTATCCCAATAATGTTAATTCATTTGAAAAATCATTTAGAAAAATGTTGCAGGATGTAGTTGTATTAGTAGAACACAATGATTATAAGGCTGTGGAATTAACATATGGTGTTATGGAAATATGTAGTAAAGCAAATTTTTCACTATATCAGATAGAACAGTATATTAGTACAACATTAGAAGGGGTTAAGTATAAAGTACCAGATACAGATGCATATGATATTAAAAATCAAAATTATATATATTCTGACTACGGCATATCAAATATAAATGATATAGAGGGAAAAAAAGATAAATATAAAAATGAAAAATTTAATTACCTTAATGAGCAAATTAATGTCGAAGATGAAATAAAAAGTATTGTTGGTGAAGAGTCAAATTACTGTATAGATAATAAACATAGTGATAATAATAGTTTATTTGGTAAATTTACAAAATTTTTAAATAATAGAAATTTTAGAGAGACAAAAGTTATAAAAAAAGAAATATGTGTAAGAGAAAATGAGTCAGTTTATGACGAAGAACCTGAAATGAACTATGAGGATGAAAAAGTTAGTGAAGGAGAAACGGTTTTAATATCAGATATAATTAAGGATAAAAAAAGAAAGTTATTTAGTCTGTGCGATTATGATGATATAGTAATTAATGAATATCCATTTACAATAGGAAAGGCTAGTGGAAAGGTTGATGAAATAATTGAAGATAAATCAGTGAGCAGAATTCATGTACGGATAGATAATGAAGCGGACAGTTTTACAATAGAAGACTTAAATTCAAGAAATGGAACATTTGTTAATGGTGAAAGATTAAATCCTTATGATAAAATTGAAATAACGATTGGAGATAAAATTACAATTGCATCATTAGACTATATATTTAAATAATTTACAAATAGCAGAAATTAACATACAAATTATAAGCAAAATTATGTTAAAATAAAGTAAACAAAATTAACAAAATAAAAGTATAAACGTACAAAGTAGAGCAATTTATCGTTTAGAAATGAGGAATAGTGTGAAAAATCGAATAGATATGTCAATTTTTCACACAGCTATTTGTTTCGGAGCGAAAGCAAATAGCTTTTATGGCAGATGAGAAATCACCTGCGCGAATTTCTCATCGCCTATTCTAGGCAAGTTGCTCAGAAATGAGGATTATTATGAATACAGATAAGAGAAAAGTTTTAATAGGCATAGCGATTGTAGTTTCAATGATTACAGTTATTACAATAGTTATTATAATGGTGAAAAGAGACCAGAAAGTTACCAGTGGAACATCATCTGATGGACAGATTAATGTTGGGAAAGAAATAGACAAAAAGATAGAGAATAGTGATGAAAAAACGAGTATAAATAATACTGTAGAAATAGAAAATAAATCATCATCGGAAAAATTATCTGAAACGGTTACTACAGAAGAAGTAACAGAAAAACAACAGGTAGAAGAGACAACTACAGCAACAAACATTGAGGCATCTGTAAATGCAGAAAATAGTGGAAGTGAAATTAGTGATAATGAAGATAATAATATTGATAATATAGCGGATGAAGGTTTTGGCAATACAGGTTCAAATATATCTAATGCAGAGGATAATAATGTAAACAGTGAAAATAATAATTCAAATAATATGAATAACAACTCGAATAATGGAAATCAGAATGGTAATTCGCAAGGTGGAAATTTTGTGAACTGGGGAAATTCAAATACTAATACAGATACTTCAGGATATGTGGATGAAGTGATACGATTAGTTAATGAAGAACGAGCAAAAGAGGGCTTACAACCATTAAAGAAGAGTAATGATTTATGCAAGGTTGCAGGAATAAGAGCAGAGGAAATAGTTAATTTGTTTGATCATACAAGACCTGATGGAAGAGATTGTTTTACCGTATTGGATGATTATAACATTAGATATATGGCAGTTGGTGAAAATATTGCAGCAGGCCAGTCTAATCCATCAGGAGTAATGTATGCATGGATGAATTCATCGGGACATAGAAGTAATATTTTAAGTGATTCCTTTGGACAAATTGGAATCGGATTTATAAAAGGTAAAGGGGATTATGGAACATATTGGGTACAGATTTTTACGAATTAATAGATTTAATTGACATCAAAAAATATTAGTGTTAAGGTAAAATGCATATAATATTAAGATTAGTATGAAAAAGTATAAAGATATAATTTGCTTATAGAAAGGCAGGAATAATTTTGAATATTAATGAAGTCTATTATGTATTTAGAGATAATGGATATTTGGTGATGCCAACAAATCTGCCATATATAAATTTCTTCGTTAAGAAGAATGAAGATGCGGGAATAATGAATATTATTGGTTGCATAGATGAAAAAGTTATTGATAAATTTAATACTGATGACTTAGATAATATATCATTTCAGGTAGAAAGAAAATTTTTGTTTTCAGGAATGAAAGATGTAAATATAATTTTCTTAATTAACAGTGATAACCTTGAAAAGCATAAAGTATTCTGTGTGGGAAAAGCAAAGGTCTGGATAATTGACACCATATGTAAGAGACTTATGATTTTTGAAAACCAACCGGAAGATTTTGATGGATTAAGAAATAAAATTGAAGTAGTGATTTCTGGTAATCAAAGCAACCAAAATCAATATAATAAGAAAAATACAAGAAAAGAATATCCATGGATAACTATTATTTTAATGGCTATGAATATTGTGTATTTCTTTATACTAGAGTATATGGGTTCAACAGAAAATACATTATTTATGTTAAAACATGGGGCCTTATATTATGTTAATGTGTTTCAGAAACATGAATATTACCGGTTTGTGACATGTATGTTTATGCATTTTGGTTTTGCACACCTTTTGAATAATATGTTTTCTTTATATTTATTAGGAAGTGAAGCTGAGAAATTCTATGGAAAAGTAAGATTTGCTATTATATATATGGTAAGTGGAATATTTGCCAGTTTATCATCTGTATTATATCAGCAGTCAATCGGAGGATATAGTATATCAGCAGGTGCTTCGGGTGCAATTTATGGAATTATGGGTGCATTATTAGTAAGAATTGTTGAAGAGAGAAGAAAAAATATGTCAGCATTTAGTAAAATGGGTCTGGTATTCATATTGCTTATTATGGCTGGTCAGAATAGCGGAAATGTGGATAATATTGCACACATAGGTGGGTTTGTAACCGGAATGATATGTGGAATTGTAAGTTATTTATTGGTAAATAGGAAGAATATTGAAAATCAGTAATTGTTATATTAAAATAAAAACAGATAAAATTGTGGAAGGAGTTGCACACACATTTTAAATAGTGCAGATACAATACGATGAATATAAACATATATTATGGTGGAAGAGGACTGATAGAGGATCCTACATTATATGTATTAACCAGAATTGAAAAAGTATTAGAAGAATTGAGAGTAAATGTTAATAGATATAATTTATTTGAATTAAAGAGCTCAATTACAACATTACCACAGACCTTGAAGGAAGCAGATGGAATTATCCTTGCAGCAAGTGTAGAATGGCATGGTATAGGCGGATATATGCAGGAATTTTTAGATGCATGCTGGCTGTATGGTGATAAAGAAAAGATAAGTAAGTTATATATGGCGCCTGTAATTATTTCAACAACTTATGGAGAAAAAGAAGCACTTACAGATATAAAAAGTGCATGGGAATTATTAGGAGGTATGCCATGTTCAGGAATATGTGCATATGTTAAAGAGCCGGTTGATTTTGAGATGAATAAGGAATATGGAGAAATAATAGAGAAGAAAACAGAAAATTTATATAGAACAATTTCACAGAAGAGAAAACCTTTGCCATCAAGTAGTACTGCTATTAAGCAAAATCTTATAAAGGATACATTAGATCTGACGCCACAGGAAACTGAACAATTATCTAAATATGCAGCAGATGATACATATGTGAAAAAACAGAAGGAGGATATAGAGGAGCTTACAACGATGTTCAAAGGAATGTTGAGCAAACAGGATGTTAATGTTCAAGATGACTATATCAGCCGATTTAAAAACTACTTTGTTAAACAGGATAATTTTTCAGCAAGTTATGCGTTTATAATTGAGGATAAGAAAAAGACACTTGTTCTAAATATAGACAATAATGAGTTAGAATGTAAATATGAAAAGACACTTGATGTAGATGTTTTAGCTAAGCTTAAGAGTGAATCTTTAGAAAATATATTGAAAGGAAGATTTACATTCCAAAGAGCATTTATGACGGGTGAGATGACAGCGAAGGGAAATTTTAAAACTCTAAGAATGTTAGATGTGATATTCCCATTTAGTGATATATAATTTGTATAGAATTTAAACCGGAAGGTTTATAATAAATGTTGTACCGGTTCCAATGGCAGATGTGACAGATATTGTGCCATTATGACTTTCGATAATTTTTTTGGAAATTGGCAAACCAAGTCCAGTGCCATTAGATTTATATGAAACCATTGGAGAAAATATATTTGTTAACTGCTCAGGAGATATACCCTGACCATTATCTTTAACAGAAATAGTGAGATTAGAATTATTGCAGCTTAATTCTATGCATATTGATGGACTTGCTTTAGAAAAATCAAGAGCCTCATAAGCATTTTTAACCAAATTTATGAGAACCTGTTTTAATTTAGTACTATCCGCGGTAATTTCAGGGATAGGTGTCAAACATGATAGATTATAATGAATTGTATGTGCATTACATTTATCATTTGAATGTTCATCTTCTATAGAATTTGATTTAGAAGCTATATTATTACAAAGTGTTTTACCATTAGACATTACGTTTTCAGAAGTGGTATTTTTATAAGAGTTAATTACAGATTGAATTAATGAAACTACATCAATAGTCTCAAGATTAAGTTTATCACTATGATTATAAAAGGATAACTCTGAAATAAGATTAACAAGATAGTGAACATCACCCATAGTGGAAGCCCAGTATTTGAACCGCTTGACTTCGGGATGGCTGGATTCTATAATTTGTAAAGAACTATTAACAAGCGTAAGAGCATTGCCAAATTCGTGAGTAAGTTTTCTTATGGACATAGAATATTCAGCATCAATAGAATTAATGATGCTTTGAAATTCAGGATTTGAGTTGATTAAATTGTTTTCATGCTCATTAAAATTATGTTTCACAATAATTCCCCCAGTGTTTCTTTATGCTTTTTAGTCTAACATTAATGTGAAAAATGTCAAATGTTTTTACAAGACATATTTCGACATATTATAAATTATAACATGAAAGGCAGGATTTAAAAATGAAGGATGATTGTATTTTTTGTAAAATTGCAAATGGAATAATTCCATCGCATACATTGTATGAAGATGAGGATTTTAAGGTTATTTTTGACTTAGGTCCGGCAACAAAGGGACATGCACTTATATTGCCAAAGAAACATTTTGATAACATTTACGAAATGGATGATGAAACAGCATCAAAAGTTTTTGTATTAGCAAAGAAAATGGCTGGTGCCATGACTAAGGCATTTGACTGTGATGGATTCAATGTAATACAGAATAATGGTGAATGTGCAGGTCAGTCAGTATTTCATTTTCATATGCATCTGATTCCAAGATATGAAGGTGATAATGCAATAAAGATGTGGAAGGCTTCAGAAATTACAGATGAGAAACTTGCACAGTTAGAAGAAAAGGTAAAAGAAGTATTAAAGTAACAAAACGTATGAATATTCTAACAGCATAATCAAAAATAAGTAAATAATTGCATAATCGGAGATAAGTATACAAAAAACAGGATCATATAAATGTACATTAAGTGTCTCAATAAGTTAAGAGTTATAGAACAAAGGTAAACTTTTCGAGACGTTACAGTGTAAAATATATGAGCCTGTTTTTAGTATATTGTTATATTATTTACTCAAACTTCGCACAGACATATTGTAGCTTATATTCATCTATTAAAGTAAATTTGACAGATATAAATATCGAAACACCTTGC
>OMVQ01000089.1 GCA_900314555.1 uncultured Eubacteriales bacterium
GATGGACTTACAGAAGATATTGAAGAATCATATGGTGCAGATAGGCTTCTTTATGCACGAAAGACTTGTTCATCTAATCGTAACTGTGTTATTTGCAATCGGTACATTTATGACAATATTTACATATCTGATAGTGAATAATGTAGGTCTGCTTCTGCTTGCACTCTTACTTATTGTTTTGCTTGTACCTTATATAAAGCATTATTATCTGCTAGAGAATGGTGTCCAGAAAATGTATAAGCAGTATGATAAATTGTTAGAGCATGGGGCAGAATTAGGTGATAATATAGCGGAAAGATTTAATAAATAATGAAGAAGTAAGGAAATATTGACAGTGAATAATAATGGGATAACCAATGAAACTGATAAAAAACTAAATAAAGAAGCAGATATGCCGGGAACGTGTGAAAAGAAAAAGTTTACCATAAATATCTCAGTACGAAATCTTGTGGAATTCATTATGCGTTCAGGGGACATTGATAACCGTACTGCTGGTGCAATGAGCAAGCAGGCAATGGCAGAGGGTACGAAGATGCATAAGAAGATTCAGGGGAGAATGGGCATAGAATATAAAGCTGAAGTTACGTTAAAGATAGCACTTGAATATGATAATTACTGCATTAATCTGGAGGGAAGAGCAGACGGTATCATAGCCGAGGATATTGTAGTGGTTGATGAGATAAAAAGTATGTATGCAGATGTGATGAAATTCACAGAAGCATTGCAGGTACATCAGGCACAGGCAATGTGTTATGCGTACATTTATGCCAAACAACATAATCTGGATAAAATCTGTGTGCAGATGACTTATTGCAATCTTGATACCGAGGAAATCAAGCGATTCAGAACTGTATACACATTTGAAGAGATAGAAGTCTGGTTCGAGAGTGTAATGGCTGAATACATCAGGTGGGCGGATTATATTGCAGATGAGCAGAAGATGAAGATGGATTCAATACAGCATTTAGAATTCCCATTTGAATACAGAAACGGGCAGAGAAATATTGTTGTATCCGTCTATAAATCAATTCTTGCTAAGAAAAATATGTTCATTCAGGCACCGACAGGCGTAGGTAAGACTATTTCTACGATTTATCCGGCTGTGAGGGCTGTAGGAACAGGAGAGGTGGATAAAATCTTCTATCTTACTGCCAAGACGATAACCAGAACTGTGGCAGAAGAAGCTTTCGAAGTATTAAGGAGAAACGGACTGCATTTCAGGACAGTTACATTAACTGCGAAAGAGAAAATCTGTCCATGTGATGAGACTATCTGTAATCCTGATAAATGCAAACGTGCAAAAGGGCATTTTGACAGGGTAAACAGTGCGATATATGAAGTAATTACCCATGAATCATCAATAACAAGGGAAGTTATTGAGAAATATGCAGATGAATATGAGGTATGTCCATTTGAAATGTCATTAGACATAAGTAATTTTATGGACGGTGTAATCTGTGATTATAATTACGTTTTCGATCCTTATGCCAAGCTTAAGAGATATTTTACGGAGGGAATAACAGGCAAATATGTATTTCTCGTAGATGAAGCACATAATCTTGTGGAACGTGCAAGGGAAATGTATAGTGCCATACTTACTAAAGAAGATTTCTTAAGTTGTAAAAAGATTATCAAGGACAGAAGCAAGAGAGTGTCAAATGCTCTTGATAAATGCAACCGCGAAATGTTAAGCCTTAAGAGAATGTGTATAGGAACTTCGGACAGATATTCATACACACTTCTTGATGAAACTGAGGACTTAGTCCTGTCACTTCTAAGATTACAGACAGCGCTAGAGAAATTCTTAGATGATAATAAAGAATTTGATAAAAGAGATGAAGTATTAGACTTATATTTTGCAGTAAGGACATATTTAGATATATATGAACTTGTTGACAGTAAATATGTTATATATTCAGATTTTAATGAGAAAGGCGAATTCTTTGTGAAGCTTTTCTGCGTAAATCCATCGGGTAATCTACAGGATTGTATGCAGACAGGAATTGCAACAATGTTCTTCTCTGCAACGCTTTTGCCGGTTAATTATTATAAGGAATTATTAAGCGGAGATATAGATGACTATGCGATTTATATTGATTCTCCATTCGATACACATAAAAGGCTGGTCTCAATATGCAAAGATGTAAGCAGTAAATATACAAGAAGAAATGAAAATGAATATATAAGAATGTTAAATATTATAAGAGAAGTGGTAAGTGGATGTGACGGAAATTATATGGTGTTCTTTCCATCATATAAAATGTTAGAAGATATATACGAATTAGCAATAAGAGAGGGCTTTACAGAAGAATATGAGGTATTCTGCCAGACAGGAAGTATGAAAGAAAAAGAAAAGGAAGAATTCTTAGCGACATTTGATGTGGACAGGGATAAAAGTCTTATTGGTTTCTGTGTCCTTGGTGGAATATTTTCGGAGGGCATAGACCTTAAGAATGAAAGACTTATCGGTAGTATTATCATTGGTACGGGACTTCCTATGGTCTGCTCTGAAAGAGAGATACTTAAGAATTACTATGATGAGAATAATAGAAATGGCTTCGATTATGCATACAGATATCCGGGAATGAATAAGGTCTTACAGGCAGCAGGGCGTGTTATCAGGACAGATGAGGATTATGGAGTAATTTCTCTGTTAGATGAAAGATTTCTAAGGAGGGATTACAGACAGTTATTTCCTAGGGAATGGAACGATGTCAAAGTTATTGACAGTAAAAATGCAGGAGAGATTGTAAGGCATTTCTGGAAGTATGTGTGAGAAGATTAAAAATATAAGTTAAAGGCAGTAAAGAATTGTATGCTATTATATTTAATATTTTATTATAGTTAAGATATTAAAAACATTTGTGAAGAATTATGCGATATAATTATGCAATATACGTTTGACAATGACCTAATGTTATTGTAAACTTGCATTATTATGGATTAGTCAGAATTTGTACTGGCAACTCAAAATATATGGAGGTACTTATGAGCAAAGTAAGAAGAGTTTATGTTGAGAAAAAAGCACCTTATGCTGTTAAGGCTAAGGAACTTAAACATGAGATATCAAGTTATCTCGGAATTAAAACTGTAACAGGTGTCAGAGTTTTAGTAAGATATGATGTGGAAGACATATCGGAAGAGACTTATAAACAGGCGTTAGTTACAGTATTTTCAGAACCTCCGGTAGATACATTATATGAAGAAGAATTTCCATATGATGCAGAAAATGACCGCGTTTTTAGTGTAGAATTTCTTCCGGGACAGTTTGACCAGAGAGCAGATTCTGCAGTACAGTGTGTAAAATTCTTAAATGAAGATGAAGAACCTGTTATTAAATCAGCAACTACATATGTAATAGAGGGAAAGGTTACAGACGAAGAATTCGAAAGTATTAAGGCATTCTCTATTAACCCTGTAGATTCAAGAGAAACAGGATTAGAGAAACCTGAAACACTTGTAACAGTATTCGATGAGCCTGCTGATGTAATTATATTTGATGGCTTTAAAGATATGGAAGAGGGAAAACTTAAAGAATTATATGATTCTTTAGGACTTGCAATGACATTTAAAGATTTCCTCCATATTCAGAATTATTTTAAGAATGATGAAAACAGAGATCCATCAATGACAGAGATAAGAGTTCTCGATACATATTGGTCAGATCACTGCCGTCATACAACATTTAATACAGAATTAACAGATATCGAGTTTGAAGATGGTTATTATAAAGCACCTATCGTTAAGACTTATGAAAGATATATTGAAGACAGAAATGTTATCTTCAAGGGAAGAGATGATAAATTCGTCTGCCTTATGGACTTAGCACTTATGGCAATGCGTAAGTTAAAGAAAGAGGGCAAGTTAGATGACCAGGAGAAATCTGACGAGATTAACGCTTGTAGTATTGTAGTACCTGTAGAAATAGATAAAGAGGATGGCAAAGGTGTTATCACAGAAGAGTGGCTTGTCAACTTTAAGAATGAAACACATAACCACCCAACAGAGATAGAGCCATTTGGTGGTGCTGCCACATGTCTTGGTGGTGCAATAAGAGATCCATTGTCAGGACGTACATATGTATACCAGGCAATGCGTGTTACAGGTGCAGCAGATCCTACTAAATCAATGAAAGATACTCTTAAAGGTAAATTACCACAGAAGAAGTTAGTTCGTGGAGCAGCAAACGGATACAGCTCATATGGTAACCAGATTGGTCTTGCAACAGGACTTGTTAAAGAGATTTATCACCCTGATTATGTAGCTAAGAGAATGGAAATCGGTGCTGTTATAGCAGCAGCTCCAAGATATGCCGTAAAACGTGAGAACTCTGATCCGGGCGATATCATTATCTTATTAGGTGGAAGAACCGGACGTGATGGCTGTGGCGGTGCAACAGGTTCATCTAAGGTTCATACAGAAGCTTCAATCGAAACATGTGGTGCAGAAGTCCAGAAAGGTAATGCTCCTACAGAGAGAAAACTTCAGAGATTATTCAGAAGAGAAGAAGTAAGTAAATTAATTAAGAAATGTAATGACTTTGGTGCAGGCGGTGTATCAGTTGCCATCGGTGAATTAGCAGATGGTCTTGATATCAACCTTGATAAAGTAACTAAGAAATATGCAGGTCTTGACGGAACAGAAATAGCTATTTCAGAATCACAGGAGAGAATGGCAGTAGTTATTGATCCTAAAGATGTTGCAGAATTTATGAAATATGCCAACGAAGAGAACCTTGAGGCTACAGAAGTTGCAGTTGTAACAGAAGAACCAAGACTTGTTCTTAAATGGAGAGGTAAAGAGATAGTTAACCTTAAACGTTCATTCCTTGATACAAACGGTGCTCATCAGGAAAATGCAGTTAAGGTAGATATGCCTGACGAGAATAACAAGTTCTTCAAAGATGTTGAAGTGAAAGATGTTAAGAAAGCATGGACAGATACTCTTGCAGACTTAAATGTATGCTCACAGAAAGGTCTTGTAGAAAGATTCGACGGTTCAATCGGAGCAGGTTCAGTATTTATGCCATTTGGTGGACGTTACCAGTTAACAGAGACACAGTCAATGGTTGCTAAACTTCCTGTTTTAAAAGGTAAATGCGATACAGTAACAATGATGAGTTACGGCTTTGATCCATATCTTTCAAGCTGGAGCCCATATCATTCAGCAATATATGCAGTAACAGAGTCAGTTGCTAAGATAGTAGCAGCAGGCGGTGATTATAAGAAGATAAGATTCACATTCCAGGAATATTTCAGAAGAATGAATTCTGATCCTGAACGTTGGAGCCAGCCATTTGCAGCTTTACTTGGTGCATATGATGCACAGTTAGGCTTCGGATTACCATCTATCGGTGGTAAGGACAGTATGTCAGGAACATTTAATGATATAGATGTACCTCCAACATTAGTTTCATTTGCAGTTGATGTGGCTAAAGAGAAAGATATTATTACACCGGAGTTTAAGACACCGGGTGATGCAATCGTATTATTCGAGATAGAAAGAGATGAATATGATTTACCTGTTTATGATAAAGTAATGAAATTATATGATGAGATTCATGAACTTATCGGTAAAGGCGTAATTAAAGCAGCTTATTCAGTAGATGCCAAGGGCGTTGTAGCAGCAATCAGCAAGATGGCATTTGGTAACAAGCTTGGTATTAAGGTAAATGATGATGTAACTGTAGAAACATTATTTGGCAAGGGAATTGCTAATATCGTTGCAGAAGTAGATGCAGCTAAATTATCAGAAGTAAAAGATGCAAAAGTAATCGGTGAAGTTACTGATACAAAATCATTTGTATATGGTGATGTAACAATTACAATGGACGAAGCTTTAGCAGCCTGGGAGGGAACTTTAGAAAAAGTATTCCAGACTAAGTCAACAGATGATAAGAGCGTTGTAGATACAGGCGTGTATTCAGCAGGAAGTATCTATGTATGCAAGAATAAGGTTGCAAAACCTACAGTATTCATTCCTGTATTCCCTGGAACAAACTGTGAATACGATAGTGCAAAAGCATTTGAAAGAGCCGGCGCAAATGTCGTAACTAAAGTATTTAAGAATCTTACAGCAGAAGATATAAGAGATTCTGTTAATATATTTGAAGATGCTATTTCACAGGCACAGATTATTATGTTCCCAGGCGGTTTCAGTGCAGGTGATGAACCAGATGGTTCTGCTAAATTCTTCGCAACAGCATTCAGAAATGAGAAGCTTAAAGAAGCAGTTAATAAGTTATTAAATGAAAGAGATGGTCTTGCACTTGGTATCTGTAATGGTTTCCAGGCACTTATCAAACTTGGACTTGTACCTAACGGACAGATAACAGGCCAGAACGAGAATTCTCCAACATTAACATATAACACAATCAACCGTCACGTATCTAAGATGGTATATACAAAGGTTGTTTCAAACAAATCACCTTGGTTACAGTTAGCTGAACTTGGCAAGACTTATGTAAACCCAGCTTCACATGGTGAGGGTAGATTCGTAGCAAATGACGAATGGCTTAAGAAGTTATTCGAAAACGGTCAGGTTGCAACACAGTATGTAAATGAGCAGGGACTTCCTACAATGGACGAGGAATGGAATGTAAATGGTTCATATTGTGCAATCGAGGGTATTACAAGTCCTGATGGAAGATGCTTCGGTAAGATGGCTCATTCAGAGAGACGTGGACAGTCAGTTGCCATGAATATTATTGGTGAACAGGATATGAAGATATTCGAGTCAGGTGTTAAGTACTTCTCATAAGAGAATAATCTTGTTGCTTTATTTATCTGCTTTGGTATAATAATATATAGATTTTACCAAGATGAAAGGTATGGTTTATGTAATGAAACATATTAATGTGAAAGAATGGTTTCAGAATAAGATAAAAGATTTAAAGAAACATTCTAAGAAGTATTATATAATAGAGAGTATCAGAAAACTAATTATGGTTTGTGCATTATGTGTATTCACATATTCGGCGTATGAACTTACTAATATATATTTAGATTATAAAGACAGTGATGATGAATACGAGAATATGGAGAAGATGTTTGAGGTGCCAAACATATCAGGTGATGAACAGACTACTGATATAACCGGTAATAAGATAAGTAATACCAAAGACGAGGTGGCATGGAAGTATGATTATCAGGCACTTGTCAATATGAATTCAGATGCCGTAGGCTGGATTAAACAGGATAACATTATAAGTTATCCTGTGCTTAAGGGAACTGATAACACTTACTATCTTACACATAATGCTGCACATAGGGAGAGTAAATCAGGTTCTATATTTGTTGATTACAGAGTTAAAGATGGAATGGAAGATAGAAACTGTATTATATATGGACACGATATGCTTAATAATTCGATGTTTGGTACATTGATTAAATATGCATCTAAATCATATTTTAAAGAGCATCCTACATTTGATGTATATATAAAGGATAAAGGCTATCGTTATTATATATTTGCAACTTATGAGACAGATGAGATAGGCAATACCTATTCATATAATTTTGCCGATGATGAAGAATTTCAGAGATATATAGATCTGTGTATGAGCAAAAGAGCATATGATACAGGTGTAAATGATATTAAACCAACAGATAAGATAATTACATTATCTACCTGTACAAGAGGTGACCAGAGTAAGAGATTTATTGTACAAATGGTAAGAAGAGAAGAACTTACTTAATAAAATTACTCTTTGACCTCGAAAATACTGATAAATTACCTCATTTAATAAATATAAAAAAGTACTTGCATTTTTTATATAAATGAGTTATTTTATACATATAAGAAATCAGTAAGTGATTTCACACATATGGATTATATGAGGACAAAGGCGTTCCTAGTTAGGGGACGCCCTTTTTATAGGAACAAATACAAGATTAAGTTACAAATGTTTTTATAGTCTTATGTGATTGCGTACCGGAATATATTGAATTAATTGAAAATGTATTGTGGTCAGAATACTATAATTAACCATATGAAAGGAATGTATAATCATGAGTGAAGCTTTAAACGTATCAAAGATTTTTGGCGAAGACGTTTTCAACGATACAGTTATGAAAGAACGTTTACCAAAAAAAGTTTATGAAGAATTAAGAAAAACAATCGATGAAGGTGCAGAATTAAGTTCAGCAGTAGCTGATTCGGTTGCAAATGCCATGAAAGATTGGGCAATTGAAAAAGGTGCTACACATTACACACATTGGTTCCAGCCATTAACAGGTGTAACTGCTGAGAAACATGACTCATTTATTTCAGCACCTAAGTCAGACGGAAAAGTATTAATGGAATTCTCTGGAAAAGAATTAGTAAAAGGCGAGCCGGATGCATCATCATTCCCATCAGGTGGTCTTAGAGCAACATTTGAAGCAAGAGGATATACAGCATGGGATTGTACATCACCGGCATTCGTTAAGAGAGATGCAACAGGTGCTATTCTTTGTATTCCAACAGCATTTTGCTCATATACAGGCGAAGCTCTTGATAAAAAGACTCCATTACTTCGTTCAATGGAAGCAATTAATACACAGGCACTTCGTATTTTAAGATTATTTGGAAATACAACATCTAAGAGAGTTACTCCATCAGTTGGTCCAGAGCAGGAATATTTCTTAGTTGACAGAGAAAAATATTTAAAGAGAAAAGACCTTATCTTCACAGGTCGTACATTATTCGGTGCAATGCCACCAAAAGGACAGGAACTTGATGACCATTACTTCGGAAGTATTCGTGAAAGAATCGGTTCGTTTATGAAAGACCTTAACGAAGAATTATGGAAATTAGGTGTATCTGCTAAGACACAGCATAATGAAGTTGCTCCTGCACAGCACGAGTTAGCTCCTATATATGCAGAGGCTAATATAGCAGTTGACCATAACCAGATTACAATGGAGACAATGAAGAAAGTGGCAGGACGTCATGGTATGGTTTGCCTTCTTCATGAGAAACCATTTGCAGGTGTTAATGGTTCAGGTAAACATAATAACTGGTCAATCACAACAGATGATGGAATTAATATGTTAGACCCAGGTAAGACACCACATGAGAATAAACAGTTCTTGCTTGTATTAACAGCTATTATGTCAGCAGTTGATAAACATGCGGATTTACTTCGTGAATCAGCAGCTAACCCAGGCAACGACCACAGATTAGGAGCAAATGAAGCACCACCAGCTATCATTTCAATGTTCTTAGGCGACCAGTTAGGTGACGTATTAAATCAGTTAATCAGCACAGGTGATGCAACAAGCAGTTTAAAAGCAGGCAGATTACAGACAGGTGTAAGCACACTTCCTGATTTAAAGAAGGATGCAACAGACAGAAACAGAACATCACCATTTGCATTTACGGGTAATAAATTTGAATTCAGAGCACTTGGTTCATCAGATTCAGTTGCCAGCCCTAACGTTGTTCTTAATACAATCGTTGCTGAAGCATTCTGTGATATTGCAGATGAACTTGAGAAAGCAGACGATTTTGAATTAGCATTACATGACCTTATCAAGAAATTAGCAACAGAACATCAGAGAATCGTATTCAATGGAGATGGTTATTCAAGTGAATGGATTGTTGAAGCTGAGAGAAGAGGTTTACCAAACATCAAGACTATGGTTGATGCTATTCCGGCTCTAACAACAGATAAGGCTATCAAGTTATTTGAAAAATTCGGTGTATTTACAAAGGCAGAATTAGAGTCTCGTGCGGAAGTACAGTACGAAGCATATTCTAAAGCATTAAATATTGAAGCAAAGGCTATGATTGATATTGCAGGCAAACAGATTATTCCTGCTGTAATCAAAGCTACAACAGAACTTTCTACATCAATTGCAGCAGTTAAGTCAGCATCAGTAGGTGCAGATACAAGCGTACAGGAAGAACTTTTAGTTGAAACTTCAACATTACTTGCAGAGACACAGAAAGCACTTGCTAACTTGAAGAAAGTTACAGCTGAAGCAGCAACTAAGGAAGAGGGCAAAGAACAGGCTACATTCTTCAAAGATGTAATTAGAGGAGCAATGGCTGAATTAAGAACACCTGTTGACAAACTTGAGATGATTGTTGATAAAGACTTATGGCCAATGCCATCATATGGTGATTTAATATTTGAAGTTTAATCAGATGATATAATTATATATGCTATTAAAAAATATCTAATTATATAAATAATTAGACGGATATAGTGATTATGAAAGCCACATTACCGGAATATTTTAGATTCTGGTAATGTGGCTTTTGCTTACCAGGAAAATTCGTTGAAATTGTCCTGGTAAGCAAAAACGCTCCGCGAGGATCACACTGCGGCGGAGCAGAAAATGTTGCTATCGCAACCCGCCGCAGGCGGAGAATGTCGCAGGCGACATTCTTTATTTCGTATATAATTTTGTAGCGGTGGTTGACAATACAACTTATATGTTGTATTATTAAACCAGACAAAAGAATGGGAGGTTTATAAATGATAATAAGACCATATTGTTCTGCTTCAGGAAGAAATTTAATATATGAATATATTGATTCGTTATAAACAGAAGAGCAAGTTGACGGTTATACGGTGTTACAGCATATGGAGAAGGGAGAATTTGATAAAATTTTCTTTAAACCATGGGAAAAGAAAATTTATGAAGTGTATTTTCAAAAGCATAATCGCATATTCTATATTATGACAGATAAAGAAAATATATATTTACTTCATGCCTGTAGGAAACAGAAGAACAAAACTGAAAAGAAAGATGCAAATATTGTTCGAAAACGTGCGAAAGAATTAGGCGAGATATTGAGAAAGAAATTTATATGAGGAGTGACGAGTATGCCATTTATTCAAACTAGTGTAGAAAAGAAAATTGAACTTAAGAGAGAAAGTAATCCTGAATTCAAAAAGAATTGGGATGAATCTCGTGCTGAGTATAAATTAATAGGAGAAATGATATCTTTACGAAAAAAAGAAAAAATGACTCAAAAAGAATTAGCGGCATTAACAGGAAATAAACAGCAGGTTATATCAAGAATTGAGCGTAAAGAAAGTATTCCTACAATAAGAGCATTTAGTAGAATACTTGATGCTTTAGGATATGAATTGCAGATTGTTAAAAAGAAATCATTATAATTAAATAGTGCGTTGCATTTAAGAAGTATAAAGTGTCAAAAAGTAATTGTTTCATATATGTACAAGCTTATGTGAAACAGTATTTTTGGCACTTTAATTATTATCAGATTTATAGAACAGAATGTGTTGCTAGTTAATTTAAACAATCAAGACATTCTGTCATATGTACGCAAGCCGTTTTGAGTGATAGTTTTTTAGAACTGTAAATAATCCACTTACGAAAAAAAAGTGCCGAAGCACTTTTTCTATATAAAACAAAAGGGGAGTAAAATGAAAAAATGTAAAAAGAAAATCTTTTTTCTATACTAGATACTATAAAGGGTAATAATTAATAAACAATGTGTATTATATTAAACTAAAACTAACAAAATATGAACAAAATGTGAACAAGAGGCTTAATTGACCGTATAACGAAGATTTGGTATAATGTTTTCGGATAAGAAATATAATAACAACTAAATTAATTAGATAAATTTGCGATAGGGAAAGAAAGGACTGATAAGAAAAATGGAAGCAAGTTCATATGTATGTCCTAAATGCGGGTCAGTTATGGAATTTAACAGTGAAAAACAGAAAATGGAATGCATTCACTGTGGATATGAAGCAACAGTAGAAGAAGCACAGAAATTGTACCAGTCAGTACATAAAGATGATTTTAACAGTGATACTGCAGAATCAGATATGGGAAATGCTGCTGATAATGGACAAAGAAGCGGAGAGTTTAAGGTATACAGATGTCAGGGCTGTGGTGCTGAGATATTGACAGATGAGAATACAGCAGCGACTTTTTGTACCTTTTGTGGAAGACCAACATTGATGGAGGATAGACTTACAGGTGAGTTATTACCATCATATGTTATACCATTTAAGATAGACAAGGAGAAAGCCGAGCATATATATTCTATGTGGGCTAAAAAAGGAATACTTACTCCAACACAGCTTAAGAGTAAGGCAATGATTGAGAAAATTACAGGAATATATGTACCATTCTGGTTATATGACTACAATGCAGATTTGAGAATGACTGCTAATTGTACTAAGGTAAGACATGAGACAAAAGGTGATTATTACTATACTCATACAGACCATTTTGTTGTAGATAGAGAAGTTGAAACGGATTATTATAAAATTCCGGCAGATGCGTCAGAGAAGATGCCTGATGATATAATGGATAAATTAGAGCCCTTTACATATAGCCAGATGGAGAAATTTGAGATGCCATATTTGTCAGGATATTATGCTGAGAAATATAATTATACAAGTGAACAGATGACACCACGTATAGAGAAGCGTGTGCGCGAATATATACATAATCTTACAAGAAGTACAATTAAAGGTTATGCGACCGTAAATGTAATTGGAGAACAGCCACGCTTTAAGTGTCTACAGGCAAAATACGCATTATTACCTGTATGGATACTTAATTACACCTATGAGGGTAAAAAATTTATGTTTGCACTTAACGGACAGACAGGTAAAATTGTTGCTGACAGACCTATATCTAAGAAGAAAAAATGGGGCTGGTTCGGAGGCATAGCCGTTACTGTATTTACAACACTAATGCTAATGGGGAGGTTCTTAGGATAATGGAAAATGTACAGAATAATTTTAAACATAGTATAACAAGAATAAGAAGCCTGCTTGCTATTATCGTATTAGCAATAATAATGATAACTTTGAGCGTTAACAGATATACAGTATTAGCAGATAATGATGAAGTTACTAATAGTAGTGATACGACAGGTGGAGATAATAATGAAGTGGCTAAAAGTACAGAGAAGATATATGTGGATGATGCTGCAGAACTGATTCCTGATGGTGAAGAAGTCAAACTCGTAGAGAAATGTAAGAAATTATCAGATACATGTAAGGTAGACATAGGCATAGCTACTACAACTGATGCCAAAGGATTAAGTAGTAAAGAATATGCCCAGGAAAGTGTACTTAATAATTATTTAGGTTATGAAGATGACGACAGATTTGATAAATCCGCGGTGCTATTTCTGATTGATTTAGATGAGAGAAATAATGATACATACATAGTAACAGAGGGTTTGGGGATATTACTTATTGAAGATGATGATATTGAAAATATCCTCGATGATGTATATGCATATATCGATTCGGACCTGAATCTTACAGATTTCTATACAGTGTGTGATGTGTTTTTAGATTCAGTTTCTGACACAATGCTTGAAAATTATAATGATTATGGTTATGATTATATGGATGACTGGGAGAAGTTCGATGGAACATATGAAGAATTTGATAAAAAATATGTAAATGTTGAACATGGTCCTTTTTATATTTTAAGAAATCCGATACCATGTCTTATGATAGCACTTATAGTTGCAGGTGTTGCAGTGGCTTTTATGTCATATTCTAATAAAGCGAGAATGACAGTAACAGGCAATACTTATATGGATAAAAATGAATTTAGAATGCACATATGTAGTGACAGATATATCAATACTACTACTACAAAGACAAGAATATCTTCGGAAAGCAGCAGCGGTGGCGGCGGTGGATCACATGGAGGTTCACATAGCAGCGGAAGTGGTGGACACAGCTTCGGTGGAGGCGGAAGAAGTCTTTAAAATAAGTTTATCTGCTTTGTGATGGTTTATATAGTATAAGCCACACAAAGCCTGTTATATAAAAGAGATATTAAATAATATAATTCTGTAAATCAGAATGGAATGGAGAAAAACAATGGAAAACAAGAACCCAATAGTAACATTTGAAATGGCAAACGGAGATATAATAAAAGCAGAGTTATATCCTGAAATTGCACCTAATACAGTTAAGAATTTCGTAAGCCTTATTAATAAAGGTTTTTATGATGGATTAATATTTCATAGAGTAATAAGAGGCTTTATGATACAGGGAGGTTGCCCAGAGGGAACAGGAATGGGTGGTCCTGGATATTCAATCAAAGGTGAATTTGCAAGAAATGGCTTTGTGAATGAATTAAAGCATGAGCCTGGTGTACTTTCAATGGCGCGCGCAATGTCTCCTAACTCAGCAGGTTCACAGTTCTTTATAATGCACCAGACATCACCACATCTTGATGGCGATTATGCTGCATTTGGTAAAGTTACAGAGGGAATGGATGTTGTAAATGCTATAGCTGAAACTGCTACAGATTATATGGACAGACCATTTGAAGATGTCGTAATGAAAAAAGTAACAGTTGATACATTCGGTGTTGAATACGAGGAACCTGAGAAATGCTAAAAGCAGTAATATTTGATATGGACGGAGTGCTTATAGATAGCGAACCAGTTCATTTAGAAGCACATAGAAGACTAATGGAGAAACTAGGACTTCCGTTTGATAAACAATACTATATGCAATTTGTTGGTAGTACAACAGACAATATGTGGGCAGTTTTGAAACGCGATTATAACATAACCCTGTCAAATGACGAATTGATGAAAATGTCAGATGAATTTATCAAAGAGATAAATGGTACGGAAGGCTATCCGGTCATGAAAGGTGCTTCAGATATGATAAAGCGACTTTCTAGAGCAGGATTAAAACTTGCGATTGCATCATCATCGGGAATGGAGAGAATTAATTATTCGATTAATAAACTTGGTGTTGAAGATAAATTTGATGCAGTAGTAAGCGGACTTACGGTTAGTCATCCAAAGCCTGCACCGGATACATTTCTTGAAGCGGCGAAGAGGCTTGGAGTATCACCAGAGGAATGTGTAGTTGTGGAGGATTCCGTAAATGGAATGAAAGCTGCTAAAAATGCTGGTATGGTATGTGTAATGTATGAAAATACAAGTATGGGTGAACAGAACAGCGAATACGCAGATTACATTCTTCAGGGTTTTGAAGATGTAGACAGCAGTTTTTTCGAAATGGCATATGCACATACTGTAGGCGAACCATGAAGAGTATTAGAAACAGAAAGATTATACTTAAGAGAAATTAGCTTAGAAGATTTAGATGCATTATATGAGATATATTCATATGATGGAATGACAGATTATATAGAATCGTTATACGAAAACCGAGATGAAGAAGAGGAATATACCAAGGCATACATTGACCATATGTATCATTTCTATGGATACGGTATATGGGTTGTATGTCTTAAGAAAAATGACAAAATTATCGGCAGGGCAGGTATCAGCAACAGAGAAGTTGATGGAGAAAATAAGTTAGAAATCGGATATATAATTGGTAAACCATACTGGCACCAAGGGTACGCATTTGAGGCTTGCAAGGCCGTCTGTGAGTTTGCAAGGGAAGAACTTATGGCGAGCGATATGGTTGCATTTATTGATAGAGAGAATATAGCTTCGATAAATCTGGCTAAGAAATTAGGCTTTAGACTGATAGAAACTATAGAATCTTCTGAAAAAATGTTTGAGTATTACAGGAAAATATTGTAATATAAAAAGAAGCTTGACTGTGCGGAGTTCAAGCTTCCTTTTTATATGTATAATGTGAGGGAAAGTAAAAAAACGAGGACGTATCATATGAACGTCCTCGTTTCTATATATAATTATAATGGAAAATATACATTTGTCAACTACAAAATTTGATTTCTCTAAATTGTACAATTTAAGAAACAAGAAAAATTCTCTTGATTTTTATTATCACTAAGTATACAATGTAGAAGTCTTTTTTAGGATTAGGAGATATGGAACACATATAGCCGGTATACAGGCAATGTGATAAGTACGTATTTAAGAAAAATGTTAGAAGAGACTAAAACATTAGGAAATATTCACGTACATGAGTATTTCTCATGTGTGGATATACCGGAAAGAGGACAAAATGAAGAAAAAGATTTTAGCAGTCTTATTGACGATTGCGACTTGCGCTGCACTTACAGCATGTTTTGGCGGTAGCAAAGGAAGCGGGAAAACCTCTCAGGATAATAATTCAATAGTTGTAGGAATACAGAATGATTTGGATAGTCTTGACCCACATTTAGCAGAGACGGCAGGAACTAGAGAAGTTTTATACAACGTATTCGAGGGCTTAGTTAAGCCTGATAAAAATGGTGATTTAGTTCCGGCAGTAGCCAGTGATTACAAAGTTTCTGACGATGGAAAGGTATATACATTTACACTTAGAGAAAATGTGAAATTCCACAATGGCGAAACAGTTACTGCTGAGGACGTTAAATATTCTATAGAACGTAACGCAGGTAAAACAGGTGGAGATGTATTAGTAAGTGCATTTGCCAAGATTGACAGTGTAAATATTGTAGATGATTCTACAATTGACGTAGTGTTATCAGAGGCAGATACAGAATTTATAGGTTATATGACAGTTGCAATAATTCCTAAGGATTATGACTCACAGGCAACAGCACCAATTGGTACAGGCCCATATAAATTTGTGTCATATACTCCACAGGAGAGCATTAAATTAGAAAAATTTGCAGACTACTGGCAGTCAGGTGTTCCAACAATTGATAACGTGGAATTCAGAATTGTTCAGAACACAGACTCAGTAATCCTTGATTTAAAAGCAGGCTCAATAGATGTATATCCATATCTTACAGACAGCCAGGCAACAGAGTTATCAGGAACAATGGATATCGTAGATGGTAATTCAAATCTTACTCAGGCATTATATTTGAATAATTCTAATGAAATATTCTCTAATAAATTAGTAAGACAGGCAATGTATTACGCTATTGACAGAGAAGAGATTATGTCAATTGTAGCAGGTGGAAAAGGTACAGCTCTTGGAAGTGCTTTGTATAGCGGTTTTGGTAAATACTATGAAGATTTATCAGGTAAATATACAACTGATATTGAGAAAGCAAAAGCTTTATTAAAAGAAGCAGGATACGAAAATGGCTTCTCATTTACAATAAAGATTCCATCAAACTATCAGTTCCATGTAAGTACAGGTGAAGTTATCGTTGAGCAGTTAAAGAAAGTCGGAATAGATGCGAAAATCGAGCTTATCGATTGGACAACATGGTTAGAGGACGTATATACAAACAGAGATTTTGAAGCAACAGTTATCGGTATTGATGCTAAACTTGCACCATCAGATATGATGCTCAGATATAAATCTGATTACAGCAAGAATTTCTGTAACTACGCTAACACAGAATATGATGAAGTACTTGCAAAAGCTATGGCAACAACAAATGAGGACGAAAAGGTTGGATATTATCATCAGTTACAGGAGATTTTAGCTGACGATGCAGCAGCAATCTACATCATGGACCCACCAACATTAGTTGCATTAAGCAATAAACTTCAGGGATTTACATTCTATCCTATATTTGTACAGGATATGTCAGTATTAAGTTTTAAGTAAAACTTTGTAGATATTGATTCAATAATAATTGGATTAAATTATATGTCGTCGTTAGGTTTTAAGTAAAAAGAAACAGACAGCTTGAAAATATAGCAGTAGCAAAGATATGCTAATGTTAATATTTAAGTAAAACTAATTTAGATAAATGAATTAAATTGCAATGAATCAGAAGGAGGCAATATATGAAATATATAGTAAAAAAGGCATTAACGTTAGTTGGCACATTATTATTAGTTTCATTTATTGCCTTTCTTTTATTTCAGATTGTACCGGGTGACCCCGTAACATCAATGCTTGGAACAGAATATAGCGAGGAGCGTGCCGAAAGTCTCAGAGAAGAATTAGGCATAAATAAACCGGTTATAGTCAGATATGTCAACTGGCTCACAGATTTTGTCAAAGGTGATTTTGGAATTTCTTATAAATATAAGATGCCTGTTTCAAAATTAATTTCTGATAAGATGCCTGTTACAATGTATCTTGCAGTTATTACACTTATTATAATAGTAGTTATTTCTATACCATTAGGTGTGTTTATGGCAAGATTTGGACATAGAAAAGTGTCAAAAGTATTTGATATTGTCAATCAGTCCGTAATGGCAATTCCATCATTCTTTTTAGGAATTGTGATAACTATAATTTTCGGACTTGTACTTAAATGGTTTACACCGGGTAAATATGTAAGTTACCGAGATGATTTTAATGGCTTCATTATGTATTTAATTCCGGCTGCATTTGCGGTAGCAATACCTAAAATAGCAATGATGGTAAAATTTCTTAAAAATTCCCTGATAAGAGAAATGGACTCAGACTATGTAAGAACAGCTTACAGTAAGGGAGCAGGAGAAAGCAGAGTATTATTCTGCCATGTTCTTAGAAATGGTCTGATGCCTGCTATTACTCTTTTAGGTATGATTATTGCAGAAATAATGGCAGGAAGTATCGTGGTAGAACAGGTATTTAACCTGCCGGGATTATCGGCAATTCTTGTAAGTTCGGTATCAACAAGAGATTATCCGGTAGTTCAGGCAATTGTAGTATATATTGCGTTTGTGGTAATTATTACTAATTGTATTGTAGATATTTTGTATCATATTATTGATCCGAGAGTGAAGAATTAGAGCAATGCCGATGCGATTGCTTTTCGCACAGCTAAATGTGTTGCAGGCAACGCATTTAGTGGTTTATCGCAGAGCCCAATCTGATATTTGGCTCGCGATTCCTCCGGCATAAATGCCTGCGGAATGGAGATAAGATGAAAATTAAGAAGAATTTCAGTCTGAAATTAGGACTTTTTATAATGATTATTTTATTATTGATGATAATTGTTAATTTTTTCTATCAGCCATATTCACCGAATGCAATGGACGGCAATATGAAGTTTAGTGCGCCATCGGCTAAGCATATTATGGGAACGGATAACTATGGAAGAGACATTTATGTGCGAACGGTAGAGGGTATGAAAGTTACATTTATAGTAGCTGTGGCAACTGTGGCTATAGGATTATTCTTTGGAATAATTATCGGTGCATTTACAGGCTATTATGGTGGAATTATTGACGAGATTCTTATGAGATTAAATGATGCACTGGCTTCATTTCCAAGTATATTGCTTGCATTGATATTTGTAAGTATCTTAGGAAGTGGTCAGTATAAGATAATTATTTCACTTGGAATAATATTTATTCCGAGCTTTGCCAGAATTGTAAGAAGTGAATTTATCAAATTAAAGCATATGGATTATGTTAAAAGTGCAAGACTTATGAAGGCATCGAATCTGAGAGTTATGTTTGTTCATATGCTTCCAAATGCAATTCCTACGATAATTACATCAGTGGCAATAGGCTTTAATAATGCCGTTTTAGCAGAATCAAGTATGAGTTTCTTAGGAATAGGTGTGCAGCCACCAAACGCCAGCTTAGGCCGTATGCTTTCAGAGGCGAAAGGTTATATATTCTCAGCGCCATGGGCATCAATCTTTCCGGGATTAATGATAATATTATTGATATTGTCATTTGTATTGATAAGCGAGGGTGTTAGCGAACTTAAGTAAGTTGAAGTAGATTATAGTGCATAGAAATGAGGAAATGTATGTTAAAGGTTGAAAATCTCACAGTGTCATTTAATGATGATATCGGCAATGGCATAATCGTAGATAATTTTTCTTTTGAACTGAATAAAGGTGAAATTCTGGCGTTAGTAGGTGAATCTGGTTCGGGAAAATCTATGACAGCATTAAGTATAATCGGACTTCTTAAGAAAAATGCTGTGGTAGGTGGAGTGATTGAATTAGACGGAACTAATCTGTTAGAGCTTACTAAAAAAGAAAGAAGAAGCTATATGGGAGATGATATAGCAATGATTTTCCAGGAACCAATGACATCACTAAACCCTGTTGTGCGTGTAGGAAAACAGGTTGAGGAGATGATTAAGCTTCATATCGATGCATTTGATGAAAAGCTTTCTAAAAAGGAAATGAAGAATAAGGTTATTGAAATGTTTGAGAAAGTAGATTTGCCTGAACCTGAGAAAATCTATAGAAAATATCCTCATGAACTGTCGGGTGGTATGAGACAGCGTGTTATGATAGCAATGGCGACTATCTGTAATCCGAAGATTTTAATTGCCGATGAACCAACTACTGCATTAGATGTACAGACTCAGGAACAGATATTAGATTTGCTTAAGAAAATAAGTAAAGAGAAAAACATATCAATTCTTATGATTACACATGATTTGAATGTAGTGGCAGATATGGCGGACAGAATAATCGTAATGAATGGAGGCAAAAAAGTAGAAGAGGGCGAGACAAAGCAGGTACTTTTACAGCCAAAAGAAGAATATACGAAGAAACTTATTGCATCAATTCCAAGAGGTAAAAAAGAGCCGGAAGAGAAGAGCAAAGAGACTATTGTAGAAGTTAAGGACCTAAGCATTTACTATAAAGAGGGTTCTAAGAAACATTATGTAATTAATAATCTGAATTTCCAGATTCATAAAGGAGAAATTTTAGGACTTGTGGGAAGAAGTGGACTTGGTAAAACCACAATCTCTAAGACTTTATTAGGAATTCATAAACATTATACAGGTGAAGTGATTAATAATGCAACATATAGCCAGATGGTATTTCAGGATCCATTCAGTTCACTCAATCCATCTAAGACAATAGGTTGGATATTAGAAGAACCATTAAAAGTAAGAGGCAATATGGAACGTGAAAAACGCAAAGAAACTGTAGAAGAAATGCTTGTTAAAGTTGGATTAGGCAAAGAATTTGCCAGACGTAAACCGGCAGAATTAAGTGGAGGTCAGAGACAGAGAGTAAGTATTGCACTTGCACTTATCGGTGGAGCAGACTTCATAATTGCCGATGAACCTGTATCGGCTCTTGATGTTACTATTCAGGCACAAATACTTGAATTATTGCTTTCACTTCAGAAAGAATTTGGATTGTCAATGTTATTCATTTCACATGATATACACGTAATAGATAAAATGTGTGACAGAATAATTAATATATAGCGTGCATTTGTCAGGATAAAATGTCTCAAAGGACTATATGTCTATGCACACACACGATAGGTCGTAAATCGAGTGTGTAGCATAGAAGTATAGTCCTTTAATTAAATTTTAGTGATGAATACAGGTAACCGGTGTGAAAAATAATGTGTGAAAATTGGGGTTAAGAAAAAATGTATATGTACCGATAATTAAAATACATATAAATGTATATATTAGTAAAAATTGAAATATATTGAATAGTATATATTAAAAATAAATCTGGTACAGGCAAGAGGTGTTTAAAATGAGTTCAGCAATAAATATGAATTACGGATATTTGCAAGGCTATAATAATTCATTTAATATGAATCAGAATGTACGCCAGGATAGCGATGGACTTGTTATAAAGAAAAATAATAATGAGATAAATGAGACTTCGAAAAATACATCTTCAGATGCTTCATTAAATAAATCTGATGAAGAAAATCAGAAATATAGCACTAATGATAATAAGCTTTTGTTATCAGACCGAGTGATTGATTTGGCAGTCACTAAAGATATGAATAAGGATAAGTCTTTAATCGGTAGTGAAAGCAGTCTTGAAACTCTTGATGTTAAAAAGGCTATATCAGATATGCAGCGTGATAAGATAATTATGGAATATCAGACATTTGTAAGTAATCCGGAGACAGATGATGGTTTTGTTAAGAAAATCAGATAGAATTTAATGCGAAATAAGGAATTTTGAAAAAATTTAAAAAAGTGCTTGCATTATATTTGAGTATCGTGTATAATACCATTTGTCGCGAGACATTGGCCCATCGCCAAATGGTAAGGCACTGGACTCTGACTCCAGCATTTTCAAGGTTCGAATCCTTGTGGGCCAGCTACTTCACTACATTGTAGTGAAGTTTTTTTAATTTAATAGGAAATATTTTAATAAGAAATATTCAGATATTTCTACTAAATAAAAAAACTCCGCGCGGATTGCACGCTTTTGCAGAGGAATAAGTCGCAAGGCGACGTTTGATATATTGTTAAAGCATTGAAAAGAGGTAAAATAATGAGAACAGATTTTAAAAGCAGAGTACGATTTAGCGAAGTAGATGCTGACTGTAAATTATCATTTGGAAAAATAATAGATTATCTTCAGGATTGTTCAAATCTTCAATCTGAGATGCTTGGAGTGGGAGTTGAACATCAGGAGGAGACTAATAAAGCGTGGATACTTAGTTCATGGCAGGTAGAAGTAAAAGGCGAGATAAAAAATGGAGACAATATAGAAGTTGCTACGTGGGCATATTCATTTAACAGGGCGTGTGGAAAGCGAAATTATACGATAGCTATGGCTGATTCGCCGAAGGATTACATAATAGAAGCAGACAGCATGTGGGTATTATTGAATGTCAATACGGGGATGCTTACTAAAGTGGAAGATTCTGATACAGAGAAATATGAGTTAGAAGAGCCGCTAGATATGAATTATTCGAAAAAGAAGATCGCAAAGGCATCTGAATATGAAAGAAAAGATGAGCATATTGTATACAATTATCATTTAGATATAAACAGACATATGAATAACGCGTGGTATGTTAAAATTGCGGAAGAATATATCGAGGATAAGAGTAAGATAAAATCGTTCAGGGTTGAATATAAGAAATCAGCTAAATTAGGAAATAAAGTAATTCCTTATGTAGCTTATGAGGATGACAGATATGTCATAGAACTTCGAAATGAAGAAAATGAAGTATATGCGATAACAGAATTTAATGAAAATTAAGTGTAAAGTTATTTGATGCCTACGAATTGTTTCGTGCTACGCACTCCCACAATTCTACCCAAAGTCTTTCAACCACCTATGAGCAAGCTCAGGTGGGTTTAGACCTCTTGCCCCTGGCATTATATAAATTAAATATAATCAGATATTGTAAATAGGTATAAAGTTGTGATAAAGTTAAATAAAAGCAGGACATTATAGAATAATAGAAATAATATAAGAAAAGAAGAGGAAGCCATATGCTTAGATTAGGAGAAAGACAGACATTAAAGTATTTGAATAAAACAGATTTTGGTATTTATCTGGGTGAAAATGAAAGAGAAAAAGTGTTATTGCCGAAGAAACAAGTGCCTGAGAATTTAAAACCGGGTGATACACTTGACGTATTTATATACAGAGATTCATCAGACCGTTTAATTGCCACTACAAGACAGCCGCTTATTAATCTGGGAAATATGGCAGTTCTTAAAGTTAATGAAGTAGGTAAAATTGGTGCATTCTTAGACTGGGGGCTTGAGAAAGATTTATTTCTTCCATTCAAAGAGCAGACAGAGAGGGTTAAACCGGGCAATTCATACCTTGTAGCACTTTATATTGATAAGAGCAACAGATTAGCAGCAACCATGAAAGTCTACAGATATTTAAAAACAGCAGGCAAATATCAGAAAGATGATGTGGTTACAGGAACAATATATGAGATAAATAGTGAAATCGGTGCATTTGTGGCGGTTGATAATGAATTTTACGGATTAATTCCTAAACAGGAAATGCATGGAAAGATTGAAGTTGGACAGACAGTTTCGGCAAGAGTAACAGAAGTCAGAGAAGATGGCAAACTTAATCTAAGTCCTAATAAAAAAGCTTATATGCAGATGTATGATGATGCAGAGGAAGTTTTAAAAGTAATCAGGGAATATGACGGAGTGCTGCCATACAATGACAAGGTTTCGCCTGAAATAATAAATAGAGACTTTGGAATGAGTAAAAATTCATTTAAACGTGCAGTAGGTCATTTATATAAAGAGGGACTTATTGACATTGGAGAAAAAAGTATTAAAATAAAATAATCAAAGCTAAATATATTTGAGAAAGGATATTGCAGACATCGGACTATTTAGCGGTCATAATAGATGAAAAATCTGCATGGTAATTTATATGAAGAAAATAATCAGCACAGACAAAGCTCCAGCAGCAATCGGACCTTATTCACAGGCAATTGAAGTTAATGGAATGGTTTATACATCAGGCATTATACCTGTTAATCCTGCAACAGGAGAGATTCCAGAGGGAATAGATGCACAGGCTGACCAGGCAATCGGTAACCTTTGCGCATTATTAAAAGAAGCAGGAACATCAGCAGACAACGTAATAAAGACAACGGTATTTATTAAAGAGATGGATGATTTTGCTAAAGTAAATGCTGTTTATGCAAAATATTTTGAAAAAGACTGCCCTGCACGTTCATGTGTAGAAGTTGCAAGACTTCCAAAAGATGTATTAATAGAGATAGAGGCAATTGCAGTAAAATAATAAATATATGATATAAGATAAGAATAAGTCAGAAATTCTAACTGAGAACAGGTGGAGTTTCTGACTTTGTAATATTAAATAAGGAGGATATATGACTAGAGCCAGAAAGACCAATTTATTTTTTCTATGGATGCTCATATTCTATATTGCAGGCTGTTTATTTGTAATACCAGTACTTCCTGATTCATGGTTTAAGAATTACTCAAGTATTGTAATCGGACAGTCATTGATTTTCATTCCTTTTGTTCTGTATCTCATTGTAACAAAGGGAAAACCATTGAAAGACTTAAAAGTAAGAAGAATAGGTGTACTTAATACATTTCTACTTATTATATTAACATATTGTATGATTCCGGTAGTAAGCTTCTTAAATGTTTTAACTATGATGTTTGCTAAAAATGAAGTGTCAGGTCAGCTAGATGGAATGAGCAATAATAACTTTCTCTTTAATATATTTATAACGGCACTTGTACCGGCAATTATGGAGGAATTAATATTCAGAGGAGTTTTGTACAGTGGTTACAGAAATAGCACGATAAAGAGAGCCATACTTGCAAGTGCATTGGCATTCGGACTATTTCATATGAATGTAAATCAGTTCTGCTATGCATTCTTTATGGGAATTGTATTTGCACTTGTAAGAGAAGCGACAGGCAGTATGCATTCAAGTATGATAATGCATTTTATCGTAAATGCAAATAGTGTCGTGCTGCTGAAACTTTATGATATACTAACGAAATACGTTAACAAAATGGCAAATAATGACAGCTCATTCAGAGAATTAGCAGACAGCCTTAACAGTTCAGCAGATTCTACTGTGACATTTGCAGACTATCCGCTAAGCCAGAAATTATCACTACTTAGCTCAACAGCATTCAGTGCAGTAATTGCATTTGCGATAGGTATGGTTGTACTTATGGTTATTGCTAAGAGATGCCACAGAAAATATCACATAGATTGCATAATGTCATCATTTGCAGGAAACAGACACGAGATGCCAGATATAAATAACTATAAACCGGGAGAATATATAGAGGCAAATACATCAGAATATGGTGGAAAAATCGTCGATTTCGTATTCGTGACAGCGGTAATTCTATGTATTATGCTGATTATATACTCGTGGTGATAAATTTACCGCTATCTTTTTTGAATTTTATTTGTATTAATTTAATATTTAGAAGACTTAAAGCAAGTCACTACGTCTGTGCTATACACTCGATTTATGACGTATCGTGCTTGTGAGTTATATGTCGTCTGAATTATAATCCGTATATTATTTGTACATTATATATGAAAATAGTAATAATATCTTAAAAAAATGCCTTTGAATGTGAAAATTGCTAATTGACGGACAGGTCTATTATGCAAATTTACCAAAACACAAAAAGGCTTTTCGGCATTTTAGTCAATGGCTTTTTTTGAGATTATGTTATACAATAGGTAGGTAATGAAAATGCGAATAATAATATTCAAATATTAGGAGGAATTATAAATGGCTAGTTTATCATTAAAGAACATCAGTAAAGTATATCCTAATGGCTTTGTTGCTGTTAAAGACTTCAATCTTGAAATTCAGGATAAAGAATTTATCATCTTCGTAGGACCATCTGGTTGTGGTAAATCTACAACACTTCGTATGATCGCAGGTCTTGAAGAGATTTCAGGTGGAGAATTATACATAGGCGACAGACTTGTTAATGATGTTGAACCTAAAGACAGAGATATCGCAATGGTTTTCCAGAACTACGCTTTATATCCACATATGACAGTATATGACAATATGGCTTTTGGTCTTAAATTAAGAAAGACTCCAAAGGATCAGATTGACAAATTAGTACATGAAGCAGCAAGAATTCTTGATATTGAACACTTACTTGATCGTAAGCCAAAGGCTTTATCAGGTGGTCAGAGACAGCGTGTGGCTATGGGACGTGCTATCGTTCGTAACCCTAAGGTATTCCTTATGGACGAGCCTTTATCAAACCTTGATGCTAAGTTAAGAGTACAGATGAGAATTGAGATTTCTAAATTACATCAGAGACTTGAGACAACAATTATCTACGTTACACATGACCAGACAGAGGCTATGACACTTGGTACAAGAATCGTAGTTATGAAAGATGGTATTGCACAGCAGGTAGA
>OMVQ01000088.1 GCA_900314555.1 uncultured Eubacteriales bacterium
CGATTAATTTGTGATCATAAGCCTTCAATGTGATTCTCATTACTTGACTTGCCATAAAAAAAGTCGCCTCCTTTTCGTACTTTGAAAATCAGTACGACAAGCGGTGACTGTACACTCTTCCGTGTGTGTCCCTCAAATTCATTTCAAAATGAGTTTCATCATCACGTTGTTTCCATATTCATAATGGACGATTATTTTGTACAGTGACTTGCCGTCAGTTTCCTAACTTGACATTCGCTCCACGGAAAACTTGCAACTAAGTGCAACAACCTCACGCTTCATAGCTATCATGCCACAGCACATACTACTATAAACCATACTTTCCAAAAAATCAAGTACTTTTTTAAAATATTTTTTTCAAAATTTCTTAAATATTTTCCATCTTAACTTATCATATTTTTTCGGCTTATTTTATCATTTTTCAAATATTTTTCAGCATATTTCATCATACTTTAAATATTTCCCAGATTATTTCATCATATTCTGCATTTCCTTAAGCATCTCTATATCACTCTGTTTAAGTTTAATATTAGATGCAAGTTTCTGTCCGTCAGGTCTTGTCACATTGATTTCAATAATTGCATCTTCTACAAGCCCCTGATTGTATACAGCATTAAGGAATAACGGAAACTTAGGATGATTTTCCACGAATTTGTCCTTTAACTTCTTTATCTTCATTAACATAGCAGGATTAAGCATATTATTACCTCACATTTCTAATTATATTTTTATTAAAGCTCTAACTGTATTAAAAACACATCTAATATAACTATTATTTCAATATTTCGCAACATATTTTTCATTTTTCGACTCTTGCGGGTTTCTTCCTATTATAGTATACTTACAGACATCGAAACAAATTTACGATACAAAACCTATTTATATAGAAGAAACAGAATGGAGAATTTTATGTGGATTGCTAATAATTGGAAAGATTACGAAGTCTTAGATTGTTCTAATGGCGAGAAACTTGAACGTTGGGGTGATTATATCCTTGTACGCCCTGACCCACAGGTTATCTGGGATACACCAAAGATTCTGAAAGGCTGGAAGAAAATGAACGGACATTATCACAGAAGTTCACGTGGTGGCGGTGAATGGGAATTCTTTAATCTTCCTGAACAATGGACAATTAATTACAAATCATTAACTTTTAACTTAAAACCTTTCAGTTTCAAACATACCGGCCTGTTTCCCGAACAGGCAACAAACTGGGATTGGTTTTCTGATTTAATTTCTAAGGAAAAAGCTAAAAGAGGTAATGATAACCCCGTCAAAGTCCTCAATCTATTTGCGTATACAGGCGGTGCTACCTTAGCCGCAGCCGCAGCCGGTGCAAATGTTACACACGTTGATGCTTCTAAAGGAATGGTAAACTGGGCTAAAGAAAATGCAGTTTCTTCCAGTCTTAAAGACGCGCCTATCAGATGGCTGGTTGACGATTGTGTGAAATTTGTTGAAAGAGAAATTCGTCGTGGTAATAAATATGATGCAATAATAATGGACCCTCCATCTTATGGACGTGGCCCGAAGGGAGAAATCTGGAAGATAGAAGATTCAATTCACTCATTTGTTAAACTTTGTACACAGATATTATCAGATAAACCATTATTTTTCTTAATCAATTCCTATACAACAGGACTCGCACCATCTGTCCTTACTTATATGATTGAAATAGAGGTAAGTAAGAAATTCGATGGTCACGTAGAAGCACAGGAGATTGGCCTGCCAGTTTCATCAAATGGTCTGGTTCTGCCTTGTGGTGCAAGTGGTCGTTGGAGTAGATAAGCCTCTCAAGGTTAGTAAACAAAAAGCTCTGCAAAGTACATCAGTTATGTCATTAAACATATTACTTCGCAGAGTTTTTCTTATTATATTTTCTTTATATTTTCTATACTTTTTACTTTTTATAAATTATCTTTACTTTATTTTATTATCTGATTGCATCCATTCCACCCATATATGGTCTTAATACTTCAGGTATTCTTACACTTCCATCTTCCTGAAGATTATTCTCAAGAAATGCAATTAACATTCTTGGTGGTGCAACAACTGTATTGTTAAGTGTGTGGGCAAAATATTTGTTACCATCCTCATCTTTTACTCTTATCTTAAGTCTTCTTGCCTGTGCATCACCTAAGTTAGAGCAGCTTCCTACTTCAAAATATTTCTTCTGACGTGGTGACCATGCTTCAACGTCAATTGATTTAACTTTAAGATCTGCTAAATCTCCTGAACAACATTCAAGTGTTCTTACAGGAATACCCATTGAACGGAATAAATCAACTGTGTTCTTCCATAATTTATCAAACCATTCTTTGCTCTCTTCTGGTTTACATACAACTATCATTTCCTGTTTCTCGAACTGGTGTATTCTATATACACCTCTTTCTTCAAGACCATGAGCACCTTTTTCTTTTCTAAAGCATGGAGAATAGCTTGTAAGTGTCTTAGGTAATTCTGATTCAGGAGTAATTGTATCAATGAATTTACCAATCATTGAATGTTCGCTTGTACCGATAAGATAAAGGTCTTCTCCCTCAATCTTATACATCATGGCATCCATTTCCGCAAAACTCATAACACCTGTAACAACATCACTTCTAATCATAAAAGGTGGTACACAATAAGTAAAACCTCTGTTAATCATAAAGTCTCTTGCATATGCAATAACTGCTGAATGAAGTCTTGCTATATCACCCATAAGATAATAGAAGCCGTTTCCTGCAACTTTTCTTGCGCTATCTAAGTCAAGTCCGTTGAATTTCTCCATAATTTCTGCATGGTATGGAACTTCGAAATCAGGAACAACAGGTTCACCAAATTTCTCTATTTCAACATTTTCTGTGTCGTTTTTACCAATTGGAACGCTAGGATCAATAATGTTAGGAATTACCATCATTATCTTAGTAACTTTCTCATTTAATTCAGCCTCTTTAGCTTCTAATTCCGCTAAATATTCTGATTTCTCAGTTACCTGTTTCTTAACTTCTTCTGCTTCCTCTTTCTTGCCCTGTGCCATTAATGCACCAATCTGTTTAGAAATCTTATTTCTATCAGCTCTTAATCCATCAGCTTCCTGTTTAACTGCACGAGCTTTAGCATCTAATTCTATAACTTCATCTACTAATGGTAATTTGCTGTCCTGAAATTTATTCTTTATATTCTGTTTTACAATATCAGGATTCTCTCTGACAAATTTTAAATCTAACATTTAAGTCCTCCATTCCGAGGTGTGTAACACCAACGTATCATATTCTTTCTTCTATAATCGCATAGTTTATGCGTAACTGTGTCTATTGTAGACTATTTCTCTTTATTTTTCAAGACACAAAGCCCTAAAAATTGCTATATAAATTGCTATACCCATTAAAATAAAAGCCATTTATACATTTGTATTACAATTATCACAAGACATTTTAAATACATTGTATAAATAGCTCTTATATTATTGATATTTGTCTGTTTTCAATATTCTGTTGGCGTTTTCCACTCTTTCATCACTTGGTGGTTCTACACCATCAAGCTTATATGGTATGCCTAATTCTTCCCATTTCTGTATACCTAACGTATGGTATGGAAGCACCTCAACCTTTTTAACATTAGAAAGTGTATCAATGAACTTAGATAACTCTTCTAACTGGCTGTCTCTATCACTAAATGATAAATCTCCTGTTTGTAATGTATCCGGAACAAGTACATGTCTTATCCACATATCTTTACCAATTTCATCTAAATATTTGGCGCAATCTAATATATTATCAACAGGATGACCTGTAAGTTGTTTATGCCCATCTTTATCAATATTCTTAATGTCTAACATTACTAAGTCAGTATATTTCATAAGTTCGTTAAATTTACTTATAAATGGTTCTTCTCTTGTAAATGGATTAGCTGACGTATCAAGTGTTGTATGAATATCTTTATCCTTGCAAAGTTTAAAGAATTCAATAAGAAAATCTATCTGAAGTAATGGTTCTCCACCACTTACAGTAATTCCTCCATTGAGTTTTTCGCCTTTCATCCAATATGGTTTATATCTGTATGCTCTTGCAAACAAATCTTTTGCTGTCCAGACTTCTCCGCCATTCATATTCCATGTTTCAGGATTATGACAGAACTTACATCTCATTCTACAGCCTTGCAGAAAGACAACATATCTGACTCCAGGTCCATCTACAAGTCCAAATGTTTCTAACGAATGAACTCTACCTTCCATATTAACCTCCATTTCTAAAATTCATTTATTAAAAAAAGGGGTTTTGAACTGTAGGTTCAAAACCCCTTTTCATACTATATAGTATATCCTATTTTTTAAAGTCTAGCATGACATGTTCTTGCAATTACATCATCCTGCTGTTTCTTTGTAAGGCTGATGAACTTAACAGCATAACCAGATACACGAATTGTAAAGTTAGCATACTCTTCTTTCTCTGGATGAGCCTGTGCATCAAGTAACTTATCCTTTGTAAATACGTTTACATTAAGGTGATGAGCACCCTGATTGAAGTATCCATCCATTACCTGTACAAGGTTATTAACCTGTTCTTCTTCGCTATGTCCAAGAGCATCCGGGTTAATTGTCTGTGTATTAGAAATACCATCAAGTGACCAGTGATATGGAATCTTAGCAACTGAGTTAAGTGAAGCAACAAGACCATTCTGTTCTGCACCATAACTTGGTGATGCACCAGGGCTGAATGGAGTGAATGCTGCACGTCCGTCAGGCATAGCACCTGTAGCTTCTCCGTATACAACGTTAGATGTAATAGTAAGAAGTGATGTTGTAGGTTCTGAATCACGGTAAGTATGACGACGTTTAATCTTCTCTAAGAATGTCTTTAATACCCAGATACCGATATCATCAGCACGGTCATCATCATTACCATATTTAGGGAAATCACCTTCAACTTCAAAGTCTTTTGTAACTCCTTCTTCATCACGGATTACTTTAACCTTAGCATATTTGATAGCACTAAGTGAATCAATAACATGTGAGAATCCTGCAATACCTGTTGCAAATGTACGACGTACATCTGTATCGATTAATGCCATCTCAGCTGCTTCATAGTAATATTTATCATGCATATAATGGATGAGGTTGAGTACGTTAACATAAATATCTGCTAACCAGTCAAGCCAGATTTCATATGCATCACGAACCATCTTGTAATCTTCTTCACCGCTAAGTACTTCCTTATCAATCTTCTGAAGCTTTGGTCCACACTGGATACGATGTTTCTCATCAAATCCACCATTGAATGCGTAAAGTAATGTCTTACCAAGGTTAGCTCTTGCACCGAAGAACTGGATTTCCTTACCTGTCTGTGTAGCAGATACACAGCAGCAGATTGAGTAATCATCGCCCCATACAGGCTTCATTACATCATCATTCTCATACTGGATAGAGGATGTAAGGATAGAGATCTTAGCAGCATAACGACGGAATGCTTCCGGAAGTGCTGAAGAGTAAAGAACTGTAAGGTTCGGCTCAGGTGAGGGTCCCATGTTCTCAAGAGTATGCAGGAATCTGTAATCG
>OMVQ01000092.1 GCA_900314555.1 uncultured Eubacteriales bacterium
AAATCAGATTCAAAATTAAATTCAAAATCAGATTCAAAATTAAATTCAAAAACAGATTCAAAATTAAATTCAAAATCAGATTCAAAAACAGAAAAAAAATCGTTATCAAATGATAACAAAAACGAAAATCCAAAAACAGGTGATACAAATACATACGTAAATTATATTATAGTATTAATAAGCGTGGGAATATTTAGTGTTGCAGCATTTGGAAAAAAATATTTAACTATTAAATAAATATCATATAATATGATAGTAATTTGTGATAAACACAGGTTTCAGGTTAGAGATGAAATCTGTGTTTATTTCATATAAGAAGATATAACGTAATGTGATACAAAGGTGGTGTAGAATATAATAATGTAATTATAATTCAAATATTGCATTTATATATTAAAGTGTGATAACATAGCTCCAATACATTAGATAATTAAGGAGAAAGAATAAAGGTATGACAAAATGTCCAAAGTGTAAAAAAGACATATTTGAAGAAGCTAAATTTTGTCCGTATTGTATGACAAAATTTGGAGATCTGAAAGAATATGATGAAAAGATAAAGCGATTTAATAAGAAGCTGATAATAATAATATTTATATGTATAATTGTTATAGGTTCAGGTATAACTATGCTGATAATTAATAATAGTAATAATAAAGAAAAAAAAGATAGTGATAAAAAAGTTACAAACATTAATTCTGAAAATAATAAAAAATCAAACGATTTAAAAACTACGAATAATTCTGAAAAACTATCTGATGATACATCAGACACAACGAGTATTTCAGATGATTTTATTGGTACATGGTTTGATGAAAATGCAAATGGTTTTCCAGAAGAAGTAGGTGGAGTTGAGTTAAATATCTTTGCAATAAAAGATAATTTAGTATTATTTTCATTAGAATTAACACAATCACCACCAGCCTCAAGGATTGCAGCAATATATGATTTCTCAGCAATTATTAATGATGGAAAAGCTGAATTTTCATTTAGTGATGATGGTTGGGGAAATGCCGGTTCGGGTACAATAACATTTTTATCAGACAATAGAATATATGTAAAAACTACATTTACAAAGTTGGATAGTACTGCAATGTGGGATTTAAGCGTAGATAATTATTTAAAAAAGGATAATGAAAATGTAGTAGAGAATACTGTAGATTTAATGAATGTTCTTGGTAATGAAATTAGTGTATTAGAAACTAAAATTGGTAGTAAACCTGATATGAAATATTCAATTGATGAGAATAGAACAATGTATGAATATGGTGGGATAGAAGATGAAAATAGAACAGAATATAACAGTCTTATTACAGTATTGGAAGAAAATGGAAAAGTTAAATCCATTAAGGTAAATTATGGTGACATGAATAATCGTGATAAGCAAAAATATAATTTTTCATTTGGGGTAAATGGTGAATCTAAATATCAGTATATACTTAATAAATATCCTAATATAGAGTATCAAAAAGATGTTTTAGATGATGCAACACTTACTCGATTTTTAATTGGTGATGAACTAAATAGTAAGCTTGAAGTGTACTATACAAATGATGAAGTTGGATATATGACATATTATTATGATTAAAGCAATACAGAATAAATAGGAAGAATATGGATTATGGAAAGAATTATATTAATGATAATTAAGAGAATATTTATTGCTCCATATTGGTTATATCTTATATGTAAATATGGAAATACGGAAAAATATTCAGAAGAAGAGAGATATCGTGTACTAAGTAATATTGTTAAAAAAGTAAATCGTGCAGGAAATGTTAAGATAATAAGCGATGGTGAGGAAAATCTCCCTAAAGAAAATGGATATGTTTTATTTCCAAATCATCAGGGATTATTTGATGCCTTAGTATTATTAGAGACAAACAATCAGCCTATAACATTTGTTATGAAGAAAGAAATTGAAAACCAATGGTTTATCAAGAAGATAATTAAACTGTTACAGGCTCAGATTATAGACAGAGATGATATAAGACAGTCAATGGGTGTAATAAATACAATGACAAAAGAAGTAAAAGAGGGAAGAAATTATGTTATATTTGCAGAGGGTACAAGAAGCAGAAAAGGTAATGAACTATTAGACTTCAAGGGTGGAAGCTTTAAAAGTGCCGTAAATGCAAAATGTCCAATTATACCGGTAGCAATAATGGACTCATACAAAGTATTTGACAGTAAGTCCATTAAAAAGGCAACTGTAAGAATGGCATATTTGAAACCAATTTATCCTGAAGAATACAATAAAATGAAAACTACAGAAATTGCATGCATAGTAAAGGAAAGAATTGGAGAATATATAAGAAGTACAGAAGCGAAAATGAATGAATAATATATACGAATCATTTAAGCGAAAATAAACAAATAAAATAATAAGAAGAATTAAAGTGAAAATAAATGAATAACATATATGTAAAGTTAGTAAACCGCATAGTAAGTATATAAATATAATGATATATAATCCATAAAATCAAAGCAATAAAAAGAATATATAAAAAATACAGATTAAATACAAAAAATAATTGACAAAGGGGTGTCAATCAAGTATAATAACCTTTGCGTCACGATGATGCACATAGATTTAAGAACAATTTAATATGAATTATAGAAAAAATTCAGATATGGAGAAATACTCAAGAGGCTGAAGAGGCGCCCCTGCTAAGGGTGTAGGTCGTTTGCGCGGCGCGAGGGTTCAAATCCCTCTTTCTC
>OMVQ01000055.1 GCA_900314555.1 uncultured Eubacteriales bacterium
GGAGAGGGTGGGATTCGAACCCACGCGCCCTTGCGGACAAACGGTTTTCAAGACCGCCTCGTTATGACCACTTCGATACCTCTCCGTAGCGTTGCTTGAATATTTTACAACTTTCATAGTTGTTTGTCAAGCACTTTTTTCTTTATTTTCAAATTTCTTATTTTGTAACTTGTTGTTTCTCACAAGCGACTTGAATATATTATCACTATGACATTAGTTTGTCAACAACTTTTTTCATCTTTTTTTGATATTTTATTTTATATCACATTTTATCTGTTTTACACATTAATATAGCCTTATTTTCCCGACTCTAAAACCTGTTTCATAAAATCTAAGTCTTCTGGTGTGGTTATCTTTATATTACTATAACTACACTCAATTATCCTGACTTTGGTATCCGTATACTTTTCTACTACCATAGAATCATCTGTTATTCCGTCGCTTCCATTTATCTTCATCTTATTATAAGCAAATTTTAATAAAGGTATAGAAAATGCCTGTGGAGTCTGTACCTGCCACAGTGTTCTTCTATCCGGAGTATTTTTCACGAAGCCCTCTTCATCTACTTCTTTAATAGTATCTTTAACAGGTACTGCTGCTATACATGCTTCAGTTTCATTAAGACTGTCTATCATCTGATTAATATATTCTGTTTCTATAAGAGGTCTTGCTCCATCATGCACTAATACTTTTCCATTATCACTTATCACGTCTAATCCATTCATAACAGAATCGTATCGTTCACGACCTCCTGTTACGATTCTATATACTTTATCTATTTTATACTTGTCCACTATTTCTTCCTGTACATATGATACATCATTTTCACCTACCACAAGTACAATATGGTCTATCTCGCTTTCTTCAAATGCTTTTAATGTATAAAATAGCAGAGGTTTATCCTCAACTAACATATATTGTTTGCAAATATCTGACTTCATTCTTGTTCCTTTTCCTGCTGACAGGATAATTGCCCACGACTCTAATCTTTCAGACATTACGTTTCTCCATTTCTGATTCTGTTTTCATTATATTTATATACACATTAACGTTCACCTAACTTAAGGTTAGGTATAGCATTAAGGTCGTAGCCATGACGTATACCTTTAATATATTCATAGTAACCTGCTGATGCTATCATAACTGCATTATCAGTACACAGAATCGGAGATGGATGGTAAAATTCTATATTCTTCTCCTTGCATACCTCTTCAAATGCTTTTCGTATTGCACTGTTAGAAGCAACACCTCCTGCTATGGCTAATTTCTTTATTCCATAGCTTTCCACTCCTTTTATGGCATGTGAAACCAAAACATCTACTACAGCTTTCTGAAATGATGCTGCAATATCTGCCCTGTTATATTCTATACCTTTCATTTCGCATGAATTAATATAGTTTAATACTGCTGATTTAAGTCCACTGAAACTAAAGTCATATTCTGAACCCGATACATTTGCCCTTGGGAAATCTATTGCATCAGGATTGCCCTCTTTAGCAAGTTTATCAATCTTAGGGCCTCCGGGATATCCTAATCCGATAGCCCTCGCCACCTTGTCAAACGCTTCGCCTGCTGCATCATCTCTTGTTCTTCCTATAACTTCATATTCTCCATAGTCTTTGACTATAACAAGATGCGTATGTCCACCAGACACAACCATACATGCAAATGGCGGCTCTAATTCCTTGTTCTCGACATAGTTAGCCGAAATATGTCCCTCTATATGATGAACACCCACTAACGGCTTGTCCGTTGCAAATGCTATGGCTTTCGCTTCTGCCACACCTACTAATAACGCACCCACTAACCCCGGACCATATGTTACAGCTATAGCATCGATATCATCTAATGTAAGATTAGCTTTTACAAGCGCTTCCTTTATAACCGGATTAATATTCTCTACATGCTTACGTGAAGCAATCTCAGGAACTACTCCACCATATAATGTATGAATATCTATCTGCGATGCTATAATATTTGATAATACTTCTCTTCCGTTTTTCACAACTGCTGCCGCTGTTTCATCACATGAACTTTCTATTCCTAATATGTATATGTCTTTTTTATTTTCCATTATAATCTCCATTTCCAAGCCATCTTGTCTGCAAAGAGGCAGTCAGAAATTCATATATGTTATTCCCGACTGCCATAAATGCCACTTATCACTTTTCTTCATCTGCTGTCTTAGTAAGATTCCAGAATACTATCTTCCATCTGCCATTACTGTCTTTCCTGAGTGTATATGTCTCCAAAGTTCTTGAGGTATTACCCTCGCCTTTTAGATAATATGCACTGTCAACCATTGCATAATAATGTGATTGAAATGTTTTGTACTCAATTTCACCACTTTTTGCTATTATATATGTAGATATCTTCTTTCCCTCTTCTTTATACTGCTTTATCTCTGCTTTCAAATCCTCTAGATATTCATCTGTAGGATTCTTGCTAAGTAATTCATCATCAAAAAGCTTTCTGCTCTGCATGGCAAGTCCAGTTATCTCTTCGTCACTGCATTTTCCACTATAATAGCATTTTAGAATTTTACTATATAGGATTACCACTTCTCTTGGTGTAGCAGGATAATTGTCATCTAAGTTCTTATCAAGAATCTTCTCGACTTCCGTAGAGACTTTTTCAGACTTTTTCTTCTTCTCAGTTTTATCGTTTGCTGACAGGTAATAATAATACAACACGCACATTACCACAAGTAATGAAATAATTATTATTTTTTTGTACTTCTTCATAGGCGCCTCCTTAGTTTTCCTCAAACATAAGCTCTACACTTTTTCCGTCCTTTCCAGCATAACTGTTCGGAAATATCTTTCTGACATCTTCCATATATTCTTCAGGTCTGATTAATGAGGGGCTGAAGTGTGTAAGCCACATCTGTTTAGGCTGTGCTTCCTTGGCAAGTCTGGCAGCTTCATAGAAAGTCATATGCTTATATTCTCTCGCTTTAGCTTCTTTGCCCTTCTCACCATACATTCCCTCACATATGAACAAATCAGAGTCTTTCGCACATTCACTGATTACAGGAACCGGTCTTGTATCTGTACAATAAGTTACCTTTATTCCTTTTCTCTTTGGTCCTAATACCATATCAGGTGTATATGTTATACCATTTTCTTCTATAGTATCACCTTTTTGTAATCTATTCCATAACTCTTTAGGTATATTTTGTTCATTTGCTTTTTCAACTAAGAACTTACCTGCTCTCTCTATCTCAACTGTGTATCCATAACATGTGACTTTGTGATTAACCTTAAATGCTGTTATCTTGTAACCATTAATCTCTATTACTTCCTTAGGTTCTCTAAGTTCTATAAAATTAATCTTAAATGGTAATTCAGGTGCAATTATTCTTATCGAATTAACGACTTTCTCAACGCCTTTAGGTCCTATAATCGTTATCGGCTCTGTTCTCTCAGCATTTCCTATGGTGAGCAATAATCCTGGCAGCCCGCTTATATGGTCTGCGTGAAAATGTGTAAAACAGATTATATCAATCGGCTTGAAACTCCAGCCTTTATTCTTGATTGCCACCTGTGTTCCCTCACCGCAGTCAATTAAAAGGCTGCTTCCGTTATATCTTGCCATCATAGCCGTTAACCAACGTCTTGGCAGTGGCATCATTCCACTTGTTCCAAGTAAACAAACATCTAACATATATTTTCTCCTAATCACACTTTTCTTTATATTATTTTTATATCATTTCCCATAATACTCTTTACAAATCAAATAAATAGAATAAAACATTTTATAGAATAACATATATTATAAATTTTATAATAATTCATTATTATCTTTTATATCGGGTTTTATAACAAATTCTTTAAGCATCTTATCATAACAATCTTCACACAAATCGAATGAATGTACCTCTCCGTCCTTTTCCGAAAAATATCCCCAGATATAATCGACCGAGAATACACCCTCTTTAATGGTTCCTCTTGAAACTTTAAGTTCTTTACCGCATTTATTACATTTAACCATTTCTAAATCGTTTTCTTCAACTCTGATATATTTACGCATAGCCTTATCGTGTACAAACACTTCTCCTTTGTTTTTATTGTCAGAAATTGCTAAATAAGGTTTCTTAAATAACTGTGTGAAAAATAATCATATCCGCATTATTTTCATACTGTTATCGCTATTTCAAAACTACTGTATTCGCAATTATCTGTCTATGATTATACACAAAAATTTTATGCAATTATAGTGGTAAATGTATGAATAATTAGTCATCTTTTCCACATTATCAACCCATTTTCCTTGGGATTATCATAAAAGTTCTTTCTGACACCCTCGGTTTTAAATCCTAATGATTCATAAAGTGAAATTGCTGCTTTATTACTCTCTCTGACTTCAAGGGTAAATTCCGTCAAGCCTTTAGCTTCAGCCTCTTCTAAGACTTTACTTAGGAGTTTTCTGCCTATCCCCTTGTGTCTTTCGTATGTAGCAACTGCCACGTTGGTAATGTCACCCTCGTATCCGATGCAATACATTCCCATATATGCCAGTATTTTTTCATTTTCTTCATATACATAGAATAAAGACTGTGGATTATCCACTTCTTTAGAAAGCGACTGTTCTGACCAGGGCAGTGAGAAGCACTCTTTCTCTAGCTGATGCACAGCCTCCACGTCTCTATTTTCCATTTTCCTTATCACGTTCCATTCGCTCTCTTTCTGCCTGTGATAATCTCAAATAATCCGGTGCAAATAAATCTGCATTTTCTATTTCTCCGGCTCTGTACATATCCCATGCAATAGCACCGATTGTAGTCGCACGTTGTCTGCTTAATTGTTGTCTTGCATAAAAATGTCCGGCTGTAAGTTTTTCATCTATTATCTGCTTAAACGCAGGTATTCCATCACCGATAAATATAACTTCTTCATTTCTTTCATTAAGATAATCTGTCAAATCATCTATTGACATAGCACATTGTTTCATAACTGTTTCAAGTGTATCATTTTCGCATCTGAATACACCTGTATAGACCTGATTTCTTCTTGCATCCATAATAGGACAGATAAGTTTATTGCAATGATTATAATTATATGCCATTGCATTTATGGTAGGAACATTTATTATGCCTATTCCAAGGGCAAGGGCGAGTCCTTTCGCAGTAGCTGCACCGATTCTTAATCCCGTAAACGAACCCGGTCCTCCTGTGATAGCTATTGCTTTCAAATCTTTCTTATTAACACCTGTCATTCTGAATATCTCATCAATCATAGGAAGTAATGTCTGTGAATGAGTTTTCTTAAGATTAACTGTATATTCTGCAATTATTGTTTCTTCACTGACTATTGCAACACTTGCTACTAATGATGAACTGTCTATAGCTAATATCAATGTCTTTTCCTCTTTCCATTTAATTTATGTCTGTTATTATTATCCTAAGTTGTTATTATTTTAATCTGTCACTATCTCAATCTGTTATTGCCTTAAGCTATTATTATCTTAATCCGTTATTTATTACTGTTATCTTTCTGTAATCAAAGCCTTTATCTAAAGCCTTACTTATATCAACTGAAATAATATTCTCCGGTAAAAGTTCACTTATAAGATTAGCCCATTCTATCAGGCACACGCCATCACCATATATATATTCTTCAAAACCAATTTCATACATTTCCTCGATATCTGCTATTCTGTATACATCAAAGTGATAAAGTGTTATTCTGCCTGTATCATATTCCTGTATTATAGTAAATGTAGGGCTGTTTATAGGCTCATTAATTCCAAGTCCTGCCGCAAACCCTTGGGCAAATACAGTTTTGCCGACACCTAAATCTCCGGAAAGCGTTATTACTTCTCCTGATTTAGCTACCTCTCCCATTTTCTTACCTATCTCGTATGTCTCTTCAGGTGAATTTGTTTCGTATACCATATTAACCTCCATTTCCGCAGGTGCATTCGCCGGAGGAACGCGAGCCGAATATCCGATTCGGCTCTGCGATAAGAGCAAAATGTGTCGCCTGTGGCACATTTTGCTATGTGAAAAATCAACATATCAATTTGATTTTTCACACTAACCTCCATTTCCGCAGACTATTTCTCCATTTTGAATTTATAGCAATTAGTACTTTTCTCCATTAATGCTTTCAGCTCATCGAAATTATCTCCGATACAACTCTTAGGGATAATAAATGCCCTGATTGGTGTAAAATATACAACGACAAGGTTCTTCGTATTGATAACTTTTAAGACTTCATTCCATTTAAGACTTGAACTTTCTTCGTCCTTTCTAATGGTTATTCCTGAATCATCAAATATATATTCCATTTCGTCTTTAAAATTCTTCTTAACCTGTTTCATAGCCCTGACGTAATATTCTATCGGCGCAATAACTGTAAACAGTAAAGCCATAAATAACATAAGTGCTTTCTGTATTCCGGCAAATTCATTCCAGAATATTACTGTTCCTACTGCTGATACCAGACTGAATAATACCGAAACAACACCTCTTACAGATACATAATTGTTATTCATCATAAATTCATATAAGTTACCTACACTTATTTTAACTTTTATATTAATTGCTCTTTCGTCATTCATCTAAAAGCCCTCGCTTTCACACTAAAAAATACAAGCCACCTAATCGTGACTTGCATTGATTATAGCATATTTAATTTACTAAGTGAAGTATTTATATTCTTTAACCAAAGAAACCGCCGTATACCTGACTCAATTTATCAGATATATAGTTATTATATGAACAGTTGTATGAACAAATTGTGATATGTACCATTGAAACATATACAACTGCTACTGCTGCAACGATTAATGCTACTGTTGCAAGTTTGCTTAACTTAGCATCTTTTTCTTTAGATAATATTATTAAAACTATACCTATAACCATAATAATTATTGCAATTAACACACCTATCCATGCTAATGACATAACTAATGGTTTCTTAGCTGTTGCTTTCTTAGCTGATGCTATTGGACCTCTTGCACATGTTACAATCGAAAAAATAAAACCGATTAATGCACCTACAAATGCACAACCTACTCCGATATATTCAAATAATTTTTTCTTAGATACTGGGCCACCCTGTGTAATAGTTTGGTTGAACTGATTATTATCCATGTCTTTTTCTCCTTAATTCATAATTAAATTAATAATTTGTTACAGACCCAATTTGTCATTTAACATACAGTTATATGAACAAATTGTAGCATTTGGAATAATTGCGTAAACAATTGCTACTGCTGCAAGAATTATAGATACCATTGCAAGTTTACTTAATTTCTGTCCTTTTTCCATAGATAAAATTGTAAATACAAGACCTGCAATTGCAATAAGAACAGCAATAATTACTCCGATAAGCCATAATGACATTTTGAATTTATGCTTATCCCAGTATACAGCTCCTCCTCTGCTACAAGTTACAATAGAAAATATAAATGTAAGAAGACATCCTAATGCTGAACAGCCAAGTCCCACATATTCAAATATTTTCTTTGTTGAAGCTGATGTCATTGGTGTTTGATTAAACTGATTATTGTCCATGTTTCACATCCTCCTTTTTCATGTCCACATTTTCTCCTAAATATTAACATATTAAAATTTATCTGACAACCATTTTAGAAAATAATGTCATTTTTAATAACTTATATGGTTTATTATATGTATCTTTGGATATTATCTGCTTTTATTATATTCTATAAGCTAAGATGTTTTGGTATTTATGTATTTTCAAATTTACTTTAACAGATTAATATAGACTACATATATATGTACGAAATCGGAATTATATACTTTTGACACAGTCTTTGGATTATGATAAATTATATACTATATGTTATGATAGTTTCATCATATTATATGTATATTAAATCAGATAGTTGTAAAATATATGCCTGTAAATAACTTATCCATTATATTTTATATGATAATACAGAATAATATAGCTTTACAATATCCGGTATATAATAAAGACTTAGGAGGATTATGATGTCAGACAGCATTATCAAAACTCTCGCTAGTGAACTTAATATTAAAACATCACAAGTAGAGGCAACAATTAAATTAATCGATGAAGGAAATACCATTCCTTTTATTGCAAGATACAGGAAAGAAGTAACTGGTTCTCTAAATGATGAAGTCTTAAGAACTCTTGATGAACGATTGACTTATCTTAGAAATCTTGAGGATAGAAAAGGACAGATTCTAAATATCATAGAAGAGCAGGGTAAATTAACTGATGAATTAAAAGCTAAGATAGAAGCTGCTAATACTATGGTTGCGTTAGAGGACTTATATCTTCCATACAGACCAAAGAAGCGTACAAGAGCAACAATCGCCAAAGAAAAAGGACTTGAACCTTTAGCCGAAGCTATATTAGAGCAGGATAAAAATCTGAATGTTACTGAAAAAGCTTCTGAATATATTAATGAAGAAAAAGAAGTTGCAAATGCAGAAGATGCCATAGCAGGTGCAAAAGATATTATAGCTGAAACTGTTTCAGACAATGCAACATACAGAGAATACATAAGAAAATTCACATTTAATAACGGAAGTCTTGTATCTACTGCTAAGGATAGCGAAGAGGAATCTGTATATGAAATGTATTATAATTTCGAAGAGCCTGTCAAGAAAATCGCAGGACACAGAATCTTAGCTATTAATCGTGGCGAAAAAGAAAAGATTTTATCTGTTAAGATAACTGTTGATGAGGAAAGTATCTTAAATTATCTTAATAAAATGATTTGTAAATCTACTAATTCTGAATGTGAAGCCATTCTGTCAGATGCAATTGCAGACAGTTATAAGAGACTTATTTCTCCGGCAATTGAAAGAGATATAAGAAATGAGCTTACTGAAACTGCTGAAGATGGCGCTATAAAGGTATTTGGTAAAAATCTTACACAGTTACTTATGCAGCCACCAATTGCCAATCAGGTCGTATTAGGCTGGGACCCTGCTTTCAGAACAGGTTGTAAATTAGCCGTAGTCGATGCAACAGGCAAGGTGCTTGATACTAAAGTAATCTTCCCAACTGCACCTCAGAATAAAGTTGAAGAATCTAAAAAAGAAGTCTTAAAACTTATTGATAAATATAATATTTCTCTTATATCAGTCGGAAACGGAACTGCTTCAAGAGAATCTGAAATGGTAATAGTGGATATTATCAAAGAATGTAAGTCTAAGGTATCATATGTTATTACAAATGAAGCAGGTGCTTCTGTATACTCTGCAAGTAAGTTAGCAACCGAAGAATTTCCTGACCTTAATGTTGGAGAAAGAAGTGCAACTTCTATCGCAAGAAGAGTTCAGGACCCTCTTGCTGAATTAGTTAAAATAGACCCTAAATCAATTGGTGTCGGTCAGTATCAGCATGATATGAATCAGAAGAAATTATCTGAAGCTCTTACAGGCGTAGTCGAGGACTGTGTAAATAAAGTTGGTGTAGACTTAAATACTGCTTCAGCAAGCTTATTAGAATATATATCAGGCGTATCAAAAGCTATCGCAAAGAATATTGTAAAATACAGAGAAGAAAACGGTAAATTTACCAACAGAAAACAGCTTCTTAAAGTTGAGAAATTAGGACCTAAGGCATTTCTACAGTGTGCAGGCTTTATGCGTATTGCAGATGGTGATAATCCACTTGATGCCACAAGTGTTCACCCTGAATCTTATGAAGCTGCTAATAATCTTCTTAAGAAGCTTGGTCTTAATGCTGAAGATATTAAGAGTGGTAATCTTGTCGGTTTAAGCCTTATGGCAAAGGATACTAAGAAATTATCTGATGAACTCGGAATCGGCGAACCAACCCTTAAAGATATTATAAGTGAATTAGAAAAGCCAGGTCGTGACCCTCGTGATGAGATGCCGAAACCTATTCTTAAAACAGATGTATTAGAAATGAAAGACCTCGCACCCGGAATGATTCTTAAAGGAACTGTCCGTAATGTAATTGACTTTGGTGTATTCGTAGATATCGGCGTACATCAGGATGGACTTGTACACATTTCGCAGATTACCGACAGATACATTAAGCATCCGCTTGATGCAGTTAGTGTCGGAGATATCGTAGATGTACAGGTTATGAGTGTAGATATTGCCAAGAAGAGAATTCAGCTTACTATGAGAATTCCTAAGTAAATAATTTGTTATATTCTCTGATTTATTAGATAATAACGCAACTTTGCACATACATCATAGAATTAAATTATCTGCATTAAGCAAATTTGCATATATAAATATCGAAGCATTTGTATGAATTGCTAATTTGTGGATATGATTTTTCGGCTCTTTCGATTATTTGTATTCATTCAATGTCCATACACTAAAACCGAGAAGTCCGTCTATGACACACACTTGATTTATGACGTATCGTGAGTGTGAGTTATATGCCGGCTGATGCAAAAGGTCGGTGCAGTTAATCACCGTTCAAGCAAAGCGCGTTTGATTGACTGCACCGTAATAGACTTTGCAGAGGGCGGCATTTACTCACACCCGATTAAGGAATTATGAAAGTGTGTGTCATAGACGGACATTTCGGCTTTAGTGTTCGTCCAGTGAATGTACACAAAAAATGAGCTGAAAAACAATATCTCACAAATTTACGCAATTCTTACAAGGCATTTCAATATTTATATATGTCAAATTGCTTAATCAGATAATATAAACTACATATGTATGTGCGAAGTTGCGTTATTATTCCTAAATAAATCAGAGTATATAACAATACCCCCACCTATTACTCTCATAGTAAGCGGTGGGGGTATTTCACACTCATAACCTGATTAATCTTCCATTCTGATTCTTGTAATAATTCCATCAACCTGTGCTGATGCTTCTTCGTATTTTTCTTCTGTTATAACGCCTGTTACGAAGCCGAATTCACCCTTAACATCTTCTACTTCTATAACTTCAACTTTACCGAATGCTTTCTCTACTTCAGCAAGTTTCTCATCAACGCTTCCTTTAACTCTTACAAAGAATTTCTTCTCTGATAATTTAATATCTGTAAGCTCAAGTTTCTTGCTGCTCCAGAATGACATAATATTTGTATTCAGATGTTTAACTGCATCTACGATATCTGATACAACTGCACTTGCTGTAGGTAATTTTCCTGCGCCACTTCCGTAGAACATAACATCACCAAGTACATTTCCATTTACAAGGATACCGTTAAATACACCATTTACGCTATATAATGGATGGTTACTATCAATCATAACAGGTGCAACGTATGCGTAGAATTTATCATCTGCTTTATTAGCTTCACCAAATAATTTGATTGAACGGTTCATTTTGTTAGCATATTTAAAATCTATATCTGTGATTTTAGTAATGCCCTCTGTATATATTTCTTCATAATCAACATTGTAACCATATGCTAATGATGCAAGGATTGCAATCTTACGGCAGGCATCAAAACCATCAACGTCTGCAGATGGGTTTCTCTCTGCATATCCTAAATCCTGTGCCTCCTTAAGAACTGTATCAAAATCAAGTCCCTCTTTAGACATCTTTGTAAGTATGTAGTTAGTTGTACCATTTAAGATACCTGTAATCTTTGTAATCTCATCGGCTGTTAATGACTGGTTTAATGGTCTGATAATTGGAATACCGCCACCTACACTTGCTTCAAATAAGAAGTTTCTATTGTGTTCTCTTGCAATTTTCAATAATTCAGGACCATGTTTAGCAACAAGCTCTTTATTAGATGTACAAACACTCTTGCCTTTCTCGAGTGCTGACTTAACAAATGTATATGCCGGTTCAACACCACCCATAACCTCAGCAATTACTTCAACTTCAGGATCATTAAGAATTACATTATAATCATGAACTAAGATATCCATAACAGGATCGCCTGGAAATTCTCTTAAATCTAAAACGTATTTAACATTTATCTCCTGACCTGCTTTCTTATTAATACTTTCCCTGTTAGTATTAAAAACTTCGACTACACCTGAGCCTACTGTACCATATCCTAATACTGCCACATTTACCATTTTTTTAAACCTTTTACCGTTATCTACGGTCCTTTCTATATTTTATTATTCTCTAGCTAGTATCTTAAGGTAATGTATACCTTTCTTTGCCTCAATGGCATCTATCATATCAGAAACATTTTTTGTCTCCGGACCAATTTCCACACTCAATGTAAGAGATGCTACTCCATTAATCGGAATAGTCTGGTGTATTGTTAAAATATTGGCATTGTATTCTGCAATCTGTTTCAGAACTCCTGACAATAGTCCCGGTTCATCATCCATCTGAAGCACAAATGTGATGGTTTTACCTCTCGCATTATCATGAAATGGAAATATATCATCTTTATACTTATAAAATGAACTTCTACTAAGACCAACCTGTTCAGTTGCCTCCTGAATAGATATTGCGCGCTCCGACTCTAATAGTCTTTTTGCCTCAACTACTTTAAGCAATACTTCCGGAACAGCTTTTTTCTTCAATACATAATATTTACCCTCGTCTTGCATATAAACGTAATACCGTTCCTTTCCTGTTTGTCGTAGAAATACAGTTGTTTTTCACTCAAAGAATTTTACCACAAGTGTTATTACTTTGCAAGCAGATAATAACTTTATTCTGACATTTCTATACAATAAAGGAACCAGCACCAAAGCATTTAAACTTCAATACTGATTCCTTATGACTATCGATTTAATTTAACCATTTTATTAAATAGTTCTGCACATTTTTCGTCAGCCGAGAACACCAGTGTTTTTTCACCTATAGACATTACATACACTTTTTCGTTGTTATCAGGTATTTTATGACTTGTTTCAGCTTCTTTAATAAACTCTTTAACACATTCTTTCAATTGTTCATCAGGATATTCTATATTAAATAAGATATCCGAATCTATATATATGTCATCTTCAAATTTACCATCAGATAATACACCTATACTAAATGTTATATCTAATTGAAGTGAGTTATTTATATTTATTTCGAGGTTATCTAAATATTGTTCCTGATTCTTTCCTGCAATACTCAAAAATAAATTATATGTTTCAGGCATTGATGAAACAATCTTTATATACGACCAGGTATTACCTTTTTTTCCTCTATAGTCTATAATCAGCTTGCATAGGTAGTCATTATCCCCCATAACCGATTTTAAATCTGTTCTCATACCTTGTAATTCTTTTTTATAACTTTCATATAATAATACGGCATCTTCATCACTTATATTTGCGTTGATTGTATAATTCTCTACCGGTTTAATTCTGATAATATCCTTTACTTCCGGTATATCCAATACTTTATCTATTACCTCAGGTTGTTTATAGAGATACTCTAATATCGATTCTTCCATCATATCACTTAATTGTACCGTTCTATGATATAGTTTACCATCTACGCAGAAATCCACATTAACTTTATTATAATATATATATGATGAATTCCAGACACTATATTGATACTGCGATGGCTTATCCACATATTTGTTATATTGATTTGTAAGCATTTGGATTATATTTTCTTCTTTGATTTTAACATTCTTTGATATTGATAAAACATAATCTTTGTCATTTATATATATGCCCATATCTCTATCGTAACCGAAATCTGTTGACACAGTAATATATTCAACTTCATCAACATCAGGTCTGAATTTCTTTATATTTTCAGTTGCTCCATAAACACAGATAAAAATTGCCACATTACAAAGTATAACTACCAATATGCCCGGTATCGCTCTTAGCAGATTTCGCACCTTTCTTGTTGCCAGTAATTCAAACAGAAAATATACTAATATTGCCAGACCATATAATATAACAATATATAGAATATCTATCGTCCGGTCATTATAATCTAAATAATACATAATAATATTATAGAGAGGAATAAGGCATATTACCAATGTTATGAGAGTACGGACTACTCCCTGTATCCACTTATTACTTGCTGCATGGCCTGCCGTTTCACTCTTTCTTCTATTAAATAAGATACCTCCAATTATCAGATATATTATTCCCAATACAAATGCATATATCACTCCGGTATTAGTTATATCTAAATATGAGTCATCGAATCCTACTATTAATGAAAGTATATTTATATTATCACGAAATGGTAATTTCACATAATTCATATTAGCATATGGACATAAATCATATATAAATCCTACTATGTATCTAATAAGCAAGCGTGGCACAAATAATATAACCCCACTCATAGCTATGTTAGTAAATATAGTACCTGTAAGTCCCTGTGCAATGCTGATTCCACCCATAATCAATATAACACATGCTAACATTCCTAAGTTATATTGGATAGTAAAATGTCCCATATATTTATACCTTTTATAATATACTAATCTTCCCATAACATTTATCACCATTATGGCAATAATCCATATAAATGCTGCTAATACATATGAAATATACAAACACGTTCTCGTATAGGGTAATGAGTAAAATACATCACTCGCCTTTCTCTTTGTCGTAAATCTGAATATGTATATCATTACTACAGATGTTGTAAAAAGATATAGAATACAATCTATTTTATCTGTAAAGAATAAATGGTCTCCAACCATCATTCCTGTTGCAATAGGCATATATCCCATAACAACCGCCAGAACTATACCTATTATACGAAGTTGTTTTAAAGCATCTTTATATAGACTTATACTAAAAAATTTATTACTGTTATTTTTCATTCTCTATTCCCTCCAATACATCATTATAGCTGTATCCATACACTTCCATTTCGTATGTAAATACTTCCTCAAGGGTTAATGGAAGTATATCTAATATAAGTGGATTTAATCTTCTTATCTGCGTGGCTATCATATCTTTTTCTCCTCTGATTATCAGATTCGCTACCGAACCACTTTGCTTATAATTTCTTATATTAATGTCCAAACCATCAAATTTAGATTGATTATATTCCTCTGTAAATGCAACCTGCACCTTAAAGAGGCTGGTCTTAATATCCTGAATGTCGCTTTCGAAGATAAGTCCGCCTTTATGTAACAAAGCAAGCTGGTCGCAGGTATCTTCTAATTCTCTTAGAGAATGTGATGTAAGAATAGCTGTCGCCTTATTCTCTATTACCTCTTCACAGATTAATTTCTTAACCAGATTTCTGACAACAGGATCTAATCCGTCAAATGTCTCATCAAACAACATATATTCGGGACAGGTCGAAAGTGCAAGAATAATTGCTGCCTGTCGCTTCATTCCTTTAGAAAATGTATGTATTGATTTGCCTGCATCTAATTTGAATAATTCAACTAATTTATCAAACTTTTTATCATCATAACTGCTGTAAACCGATTTATAAAATGCTGACATTCTCTTTAATGATGCACCCGGCAGAAAATATAAGTCATCAGATATAAAGACCATTTTGTTCTTAGCCTCCTGATTGTTATATACAGGTTCATCATCTATTAAAATATTTCCTTTGTCAGCTTTATATACTCCTGACAATAGCCTTAAAAATGTTGATTTACCTGCACCATTTGAACCTACCATTCCATATATTGCTCCCTTTGGAATAGTGCATGAAACATCATTTAATGCATATACATTTTCAAATTTCTTCGATACATCACTAACATTTATCATAGTTTTCACCCATGCTATCAGCATGTTCCTTTCTCTCAATTGCCTTATCAAGGCTATTTATAATTTCTTCTCTGCCTACACCTGCTAATATCAGTTCATACATCATCTGTTCTAAATCCGATATCTGGTTTCTCTTTGCCTCACTGAGTATTCCTTTTGCATTTTCAGATACAAAACAGCCTTTACCCGGAACAGAAAAGATAATCCCTCTTCTGTCTAAATCCGAATATGCTTTCTGAATCGTATTCGGATTAACCGAGAGTTCAACTGACAGATTTCTTACTGATGGAACCTGTTCTGTTCCTTTCAATACTCCTGTCAGTATAAACTTCTCCATCTGTTCAATAATCTGTTCATATACCGGAATACCAGACATTACATCTATCCTAAACACGTCTTCCCACCTTCTTACTTAAGTGTACTATTACTGCTAGTACACTTAATATAATAAAAAAGTTATGGCTTGTCAACCATAACTTTTTATATTAGAGACTTTCGACTGTCTTCTGAAGTGCTTTCATCTCTTCTTCCTTAAGAAGTTTATCAACATCTAACATAACTATCAGACGTCCGTTAACATTTACAATGTTTTTGTAATATTCTGTATCTTCTGACACAAGAATACCTGGTACAGGGAAAATATTATTCTCCTCGACATTCTGTATATCTCCGACTGAATCCACCTCTAATCCGATAGAGAGTGTTTCTGTCTTAACAATTATAAACTTGGTATCTTCATTATAAGGAATGTCTTCTTTACCAAATTTACGTCTGAGACTACATATAGGAATTATAGAACCTCTAAGATTTATTATTCCTTTGATAATTCTATTCGCATTAGGAACAGGTACTACCGGCATAACCTTCTCAATTCCGCGTACAACGTTTATATCAACGCCATACTCCTCTTTCCCAATGTGAAATACAACAGGTTTGAATTCCATGGCAAAATCCCCTTTCTGTTTCTTCTATTTACTTTTGTTTAAGCTATTCCATTTTAAATATGCACTTATAAATGGTTCGATATTTCCATCTAACACGCTCGCCACATTACCACTTTCAAAATTAGTTCTATGGTCTTTAACAATTGTATAAGGCTGCATAACATATGAACGTATCTGATTTCCGAAGTTAATGTCTTTAATCTCACCTCTGATATCCGATACTTTTTCTGCATTTTCAGCTTTCTTAAGTAAATACAGTTTTGCTTTCAACATCTTCATCGCTTTGTCCTTATTCTGGAACTGCGACCTCTCATTCTGACATTGCACTACAATTCCTGTAGGTATATGTGTTATTCTGATTGCAGAAGATGTCTTGTTAATATGCTGTCCACCCGCACCGCTACTTCTGTAAGTATCGATTCTCAAATCATCTTCATTTATATCAATATCTAAATCTTCTTCAATATCAGGCATTACGTCACATGATGCAAACGAAGTCTGTCTCTTTCCTGCTGCATTGAATGGGGATATTCTTACAAGTCTGTGTACACCTCGTTCTGATTTGAGGTATCCATAAGCATTTTCTCCATTTATCTGCATCGTGATTGATTTAAGTCCTACTTCTTCACCATCTAAGAAGTCCAGAATCTCAACAGTAAAACCTTTCTTATCTGCAAATCTCTGATACATTCTCGATAGCATACTTGCCCAGTCACAGGACTCTGTTCCACCTGCCCCCGCATGCAATGTAAGTATCGCATTATTCTTATCATATTCTTCTGATAAAAGTGTACTGACACGAAGTTCTTCGAATTCTTCCTTAAATTCTTCAAAATTCTCTTCTATCTCAGGTATTATATCCGAATCTTCTTCCTCATATCCCATCTGAATCAATGTCTCAATATCTTCATACTGCGTACGAAGTTTATCAAATTGCTCAATGGTATCTTTAAGGCTCTTTAATTCTCGCATATAATTCTGAGATTTCTCAGTACCGTCCCAGAAATCAGGTGCTTCCATTGTTTTCTCAATTTCAGCAATTCTCTCCTGTTTTCCAGCTAAGTCAAAGTGAATCCCTCAATTCATTAAGTGGTTCTGTGAATAAACCAAGATTATATTTGAACTGATCTAATTCTACCACTTAATCACCTTCTTCCACAACACTGTTTATATTTCTTACCACTTCCGCATGGACAAGGATCATTTGGATAAATCTTCTCGCTCTCACGCTTCTTTGGTGCTTTAACTCCGGAATCATCTTTATTAGTTCCTGTGACTTTGGCAACCTGTTCTCGTTCTACTTTCTGTTCAACTTTAACATGTAAAAGTAACTTAACTGTATCTTCTTTGATAGATTCAGTCATCTCTCCGAACATCTCGTAACCTGTCATCTTATATTCGATTAATGGATCTCTCTGACCATAAGCCTGTAAACCAATACCCTGACGTAACTGGTCCATATCATCGATATGATCCATCCATTTTCTATCTATTACTTTAAGTAATACTACACGCTCTAATTCACGTATCTGTTCTGCTTCAGGGAATTCTGCTTCTTTAGCTTCATATGCCTTAACAGCTTTCTCTTTAAGATACTGGCTTAAAGCTGCTTTATTAAATTTCTCTTTCTGTTCATCAGTAAGAATAATTGGATCAAATGGATATATAGGTAAAATGAGCTGATTTAATTCTACCATATCCCAGTTCTCAGGTGACTGATCCTCGGAAATGCATCTGTCAACGATTCCCTCTATGACATCAGTAATCATCTTGTATACAGAATCACGCATATTCTCTCCGTTTAATACTCTTAAACGTTCTGCGTAGATTGTCTCTCTCTGTTCGTTCATTACCTGATCGTATTCTAACAGATTCTTTCTGATACCATAGTTATTACCCTCTATCTTCTTCTGGGCTTTCTCTATTGTATTAGATAACATACTGTGCTGTATAGGCTCATCTTCCTGAATACCTAATGCCTTAAATGTAGACATAAGCTTTTCAGATCCGAACAATCTCATTAAATCGTCCTCTAATGAAATGAAGAACTGTGACTGTCCCGGATCACCCTGTCTACCTGAACGACCTCTTAACTGATTATCGATACGTCTTGACTCATGTCTTTCTGTACCTATAATCTTTAAACCGCCTGCTTCTCTTGATTTGTCATCAAGCTTAATATCAGTACCACGACCTGCCATATTAGTTGCGATTGTAACCGCACCAAATACACCGGCTTCTGCTACTATCTCTGCTTCTAATTCATGGAACTTAGCATTTAAAACTTTATGAGGAACGCCCTCTTTTCTAAGTAAGTTACTTATCTCTTCTGATGATTCAATTGTGATTGTACCTACAAGTACAGGCTGTCCTGTCTTATGTGTCTCTACAATTTCTCTTACGATGGCTTTTAACTTGCCTCTCTTTGTAGAATAAACTGAATCAGGTAAATCTATTCTCGCAATAGGTTTATTAGTAGGAACTTCTACAACGTCCATTCCGTAAATATTTCTAAATTCCTGCTCCTCTGTTAAAGCTGTACCTGTCATACCACACTTCTTATCGTATTTATTAAAGAAGTTCTGGAATGTAATTGTTGCAAGAGTCTTACTCTCTCTCTTAACTTTTACATGTTCTTTAGCTTCAATAGCCTGATGAAGTCCGTCTGAATATCTTCTACCCGGCATAATACGACCTGTAAATTCATCTACGATTAATACTTCATCATCTTTTACAACATAATCTTTATCTCTGAACATAAGATTATTTGCTCTTAAAGCAAGTATAATGTTATGCTGTATCTCTAAGTTCTCAGGATCTGCAAGGTTCTCTATCTTGAAGAAATCTTCAACTTTCTTAACACCCTCTGCAGTAAGGTTTACAACTTTATCTTTCTCATTAACGATAAAGTCTCCGTCTTCCTCTACCTCTTCTTTCATAATTGCAGCCATCTTAGTAAGCTCTGGTGTATCTTTACCACGTTTTAACTGTCTTGCTAAAATATCGCATACTTCGTAAAGCTTTGTAGATTTTCCACTCTGACCTGAAATAATAAGTGGTGTTCTCGCCTCATCGATAAGAACTGAGTCGACCTCATCGACGATTGCAAAGTTAAGTCCTCTCTGAACTAACTGCTCTTTATAGATAACCATATTATCTCTTAAGTAATCAAAGCCGAGCTCATTATTTGTAATATATGTAATATCGCAATTATAAGCAGCTCTTCTCTCATCATTTTCCATGCTATTTAATACAACACCGACTGTTAAGCCAAGGAAACGATGAACCTGTCCCATCCATTCAGCATCACGATGTGCAAGGTAATCATTTACTGTTACGACATGAACACCTTTGCCCTCTAATGCATTCAGATATGCAGGAAGCAAACAGGTCTGTGTCTTACCTTCACCTGTCTTCATCTCAGCGATACGTCCCTGGTGTAAGATAATACCACCCATAAGCTGGCATTCATAATGTTCTGTATTGAGGACTCTTCGTGCAGCTTCTCTGACTACTGCATATGCTTCAGGTAATAAATCATCTAATGTTTCACCATCTGCAAGTCTCTTCTTAAATTCATCTGTCTTTCCACGTAATTGTTCATCTGTTAATTCAACCATCTGTGGTCTTAATGATACTATCTTATCCACAATTGGTCTGATTCTCTTTATTTCTCTTTCACTGTGAGTTCCAAATATTTTTGATACAAGACCCATTATATATCTCCTAGTCATTTTTTATAGTTTACATACGAATCTTATTTTAACACTAAATACCTATTAATTCAACATTTGATTTAAAAAAGGTTGAAAGCATTACGCTCTCAACCTTTGACATTTTAATTAATATTCTTAGAATTATTATTCTCTTAGAATTCAGGCTCAATTAAACCGTATGTATTGCCTTTTCTCTTGTATACAACATTTACTTCGTCTGTTTCTGAATTACTGAATACATAGAAGTTATGTCCTAATAATTCCATCTGTACGCAAGCTTCTTCAGGGTCCATTGGTTTAATTCCGAATTTCTTTGTTCTGATAATCTTAATTGAATCATCTTCATCATAATCTTTATCGATATATTCAGGACTGAAGTTATCTCTTGACTGCTGTTTATCTACAATTTTGTTCTTATATTTCTTAAGCTGTCTTTCGATAATCTCTTCTACAAGATCAATCGATACATACATATCACTGCTAACCTGTTCAGATCTGATAATATTGCCTTTAACCGGAATAGTTACCTCTATTTTCTGTCTTTCTTTCTCAACACTAAGTGTAACATGTACTTCTGTATCTGCTGTGAAATACTTCTCTAACTTTCCTATCTTCTCTTGTACTGCATTTCTTAATCCCTCTGTAACATCAATGTTTCTTCCTGTAATCACGTATCTCATGCTGTCCATCTCCTTTTCCCATTTTTGAAAATTCATATGCAATTACTGGTAAATGTCTATAATATCTGCCCCACAGATATCTCTTCTGACTACCCTGTAATGCTTTAGAATTCTCACGATAAATAACCAATACCTTCAGCGGTTATCTATGTTCTTAATTATACCATAATCTAGTTTTTTTTCAAGGAAAAAGGTCGTGTTTAGTCAATATATTTTCATCTTATTTTCATTACTGAAGTAAAAAACTTATTTCTGCTTTGAACATCCCGAGTTTGCCACTTTGTTCCTTAAACAGTTTTAAATTTTTCCTTATTTTGCAAGGTTTTCCTTGCTTTTTTTATGCTCTTATGA
>OMVQ01000077.1 GCA_900314555.1 uncultured Eubacteriales bacterium
ATAACAGATAACTCTTTATTATCCATCATTTCTTCACTACATTCTTTTTTACCCCATTCTCTTATCTATATCCCCATTTATATTATAAATACATCTTTATTGTTTCAGAGCCGAATTTTCACCCGGCTCTGAAATAACCTTTTTCACAACTCGTTTTACAATAACCAATTACAACAAATTTTCTTTGCTTAGGCAAAGTCTCCCGTTATCAAAACAGCTAACAATTTTTCCCGCAATGTTACATACATAAAATTGCTTCATATTATTACCTACCTTGATAGCTTTAGTTTTCGTCTGAAACGTCATTTAATAATTCTTCCGGAACGTCTGGTTCACCCCAGAGTAACTGACTTGAAGTATTCTGGAAAAGTTCCTCTGTTAAATCTTCAATACAATTTGCAACTTTTTCTTTTAATTTCATAATTGTTCTCCTTTCGGTTTTGTTATTTTCGCCAGAATTACATCAATAATTTGAATTATTTCGCAGGATAATATCAGTATTTTCAGATTATTGCCGACATAGAAACAGGTTATCGACAATATTAAAATGTTCATTAAGGCAATACATTTGAATAAATATAATTTTTTCTTTTTATATTTGCCTCTTTTACTCAAAATAACCGGACAATATAATAAATCTATCAGACATATTATTAACGTCACAACTATATGAATCTGAATTGTATAGTCAATTATCCGACTAATTAAATATACAGACATAAATTCAGCATATGACTGAAGAACACATGTAAGCATGGTCTTTCTGTGACTACCTCCCATCCACATTCGTAACATAGCTATAATTATAAATGCTTTGACAAACATACTTATTAATCCCATTGTCATAAATGTCGTAACCAGAATAATTCCTTTTTCTATGTCATTAATAAGTACATTTATGCCATATGCCACTATATTAGCAGACCTTTCATTATCACATAAATTAGCAGCTATCTTTTTTGAAATTTTGTTGTTCAGTATGTCCCACTGGTTTAACCATCTTAATTTGTTTTTCCTCATATATAATATTTTATATTCTAAATTAACTTTTTCAATACGTTTGGGACAACTTGTAACGAACGACACGTTTCACGTAACGAACGACATTTTTTTCGAAAAGTTTCAGAAAAATGTTGGTTTTTGCCACTTTTTTTGATATAATTTTATTAAAAAATGAGGTGTTTTTTATGAGTTTTTTATCCCCGTTATTCGAATGTATGATAATAATATTTATTTCGAAGGCATATACCCGAAGAAAATTAAATATAAATAAAATAATTCTTTTATCAATCATAGTCTTAATCGATACGGTTACCATCAATTATTTTATTCATGATAAACTTATCGCTATGACGCTATTCGGACAATTGGTCTTTCTGATTATATGTTCATTATTTGAAGAAAGGCTATTTAAGAAAATATTACTTTTATTTATATCCACCATAACCAGTCTGATTCTTGAAATTGTGAGTGCAATTGTAGTATCCATAATTCATTTAGTCATACAGAAACCTGAAATATTAGAATTGTCAGGTAATCTTGTTACTCTCGCATTATCCATCATCTTAGTTTTTACTCCTGTATACAAGATTTACAACATAATTACTTCAACCAGATTTTCATATAAGATTGCATTGATTTATTCATATTTTATTGTAATTTCAGTTATAATAATTGCCAAAATGAATATACAATTTCTATATAGACACATTTATGTATATATAATTTTCGTAATGTTCTTAATTCTATGTAACCTCTTATTACTATATTACGAAAGAGTTATTTTAGCTAAAGAGCATGAACTCCAGAGTTATCTGAAGAACCAGCCTATTTATGAAGAATTAATTAAAGATATACGTTCAAGCCAGCATGAATTTTCAAATAGAATACAGACTTTACAACTTCTATGTGATTCAACTGATAACCTGAATGATATAAGAGAAAAGCTTCACGAATATACGAACACATATGGCAAGCCGTTACGCAGTTATCCGTTACTTTCCATAAATATGCCATTGTTTGCCGCTGCATTATATAGTCTGTCAATTAAGGCAGAAGCTAAAGATATCATAGTCAATTTTGATATAATTTCTGAAATATTAGTAAGTCAGGCATCGGAAGTATTGCTGACTGATTTATCGTGTATTTTACTTCAAAATGCTATTGATGCGAGCTACCCAAAAGACAATATTTATGTTAATATTAAATCAGATAATAAATTTACGGAAATAGAAATACGAAACCCTGTTTTAAAATATTATCCACCCGAAGAAACCAATAAATTCTTTACATATGGTTATTCATCTAAAAATACTGATAATGCAGTTTCCCACGGTATGGGCTTATATTATTTAAAAAAGGAAATACTGAAATATAATGATAGCGATCTCTATGTGGATTGCTTAGAGCATGAAGGCAGATATTGGATAATATTTAAAATCAAACTATAGAATTGAGGATTGCCATGCAAAATGTACTTATTGTAGAAGATGATAATTTACAAGCCGGGATGCTTTCAGCGACCATAAGTCAGAAATATCCCGACTGGACCATAACTCATACAGACAATCTTGAACTTGAACCGTCTGAGATAAGATACCTGTCCAACCTGGACCATAACTCATACAGACAATCTTGAACAGGCACTTAAAATAATTGATGATTCGGTACATACAATAAATTTCACTTTATTTCTCTTAGATATTCATCTTACTGAGATAGAAAATGATAAAAATGGATATGCTATTGCGAAACATCTTCGTGGTATTAATGTTTATTTTAAAACACCGATATTATTTTTAACGTCTGTTTCAGGTGATGGACATTACGCAATGTCTAATTTTCATTGCTATAATTACATCACCAAACCTTATGATGCAGACATTATCCTGAACCAGATATCACACATGTTGTTAACCGGTTTTCTTGAGACAATGATTACAGTCTGTGACACTGAACGAATCAAGCATCATATTTCCGTTAATGACATTATATTAATCGAAGCATCTGGCCGCCGAAAAACCCTTCTGCTTACTAATTCACGCATTATTACAAGCATGTATACTATAGAAGATTTTATAAGAATGACGGATGCAAGACTGGTTCAATGTCACAAACACTACCTTATTAATCCTTTTCACATTGAAAATACTGACCGCTTAAATCGATGCTTAAACATCTGTGGCAATAATATTCCGATTGGAAGAAAATATTGGGACACATTTTTTGAAACTGTCGAATTGATTTAAATATCAATTCGACTTTTATATTAGGCAACTTTTATATTGGACACATTTTACATTCGACAACTTTTATATTGGATGCCTTTTACATTAGTGGACTTTTATATTGGACACCTTTTACATTAGACGACTTTTACATCAATCCTTGAACAAGGATAAATATAATTAATATCGGTAATATGAATTGAAAATACAATTTAAGTTTCTTACAAATCTTGATACCCTTACCAGTGTTGGCTTCATCAATATATTTATCAAAGCCCCAGCCCCATTTAGTAACACAGAACATCAGATATACAAGTGAACCTATCGGCAACAGCAAATTACTTACGATGAAGTCTTCGCTGTCTAACACATCACGACCTCCAATAAGATGGAGATTTTTCCACACATTATATCCTAATACGCATGGCATACTTGCTACAAGAATAATAATTCCATTTACGGCAGCGGCTTTATTTCTGCTCCAGCCAAACATATCCATACAGAATGACATAATATTTTCAAATACAGCAATTACTGTCGAGAAACTTGCAAATGTCATAAATAAGAAGAACAAACAGCCCCATACACGACCACCTGCCATATTTACGAATACATTAGGAAGTGTAACAAATATAAGACTTGGACCGGCATCTACTTCTACACCATAGCTAAAGCATGCTGGGAAAATAATAAGTCCTGACATTATTGCCACAAATGTATCAAGTCCACATATTTTAATACCCTCTCCTGCAAGAGTGAAATCTTTACTCATATAACTTCCGAATATTTCCATTGCAGCCACACCAAGGCTCAATGTGAAAAATGCCTGATTCATAGTCGCAGTAATTATATTCTTCAGCCCGACATTTGAGACACTCTTCATATTTGGTACAAGATAGAATTTAACACCCTCTGCTGCACCTGAAAGTGTAATACTATGTATTGCCAATACCACAATCAGAATGAGTAATGCACTCATCATAAATTTACTTATTTTCTCAAGGCCATTCTGTAATCCTCTGCTACATACGAAGAAACCAAGTACAACTGTAAGTATCATCCAGAATGTCATCTCCTTTGGATTAGAAAGAAGATTACCAAATGCTGCTTTTGTATCTTCTGCGCTCATTCCTTTAGTAAAATCTCCTTTAAGAAACTTAAAGAAATACGATACCATCCAACCTGAAACAGTTGTGTATTACATCATAAGAATGTAACAGCCAAGTATCGCAATCCAGCCATGTATATGCCATTTACTGCCTTTTTTCTCTAATTCCTTATAGCCTAGTACTGCACTTTTACGGCTTGCACGACCAACTGCAAGTTCCATTGTAAGTACAGGGAGTCCCATTATAATTAAAAATAATAAATATAATAATACAAACAGGCCTCCACCATTTTCACCTGTCACATATGGAAATCTCCATACATTTCCAATTCCTATCGCACAACCGGCACTTACAAGCAGAAAGCCAAGCCTCGACTTAAAAGATTCACGTTTCATAATTAACCTACTTTCATCTTATATTTTCTTAGATTTATCATAATCTTTCAGAGCATTTAATGCCTGTCCACCCATCAGATATAACATTCCGATATTAAATATAGTCATAAGTCCTATTCCGACATCACCTAAATCCCATACAAATGTATATGTCGCAATTCCACCGATAAATAACATTACTAACGCAATTATTTTATATAACGTCTGCCAAAGCCACCTGTCACCAAACAGATATGCCACATTGCTTCTGGCATAAAACAGAATTCCGATAAATGTCGAGAAGCTGAATAGAAACAACGTAATCGCAATAAATATTACACCGAATTTACCAAGATGATATTGCATTGCCGACTGTAATAAGTCCATTCCTGCCTTACCATCAACAATATGTCTTGGTGCAGTAAGCATAATCATTGCTGTACAACTACATATCACTATCGTATCGATAAATACACCTAGTGCCTGTGTAAATCCTGCTTTGACCGGAAGGTCACATTCTGCTGCCGCTGCCGCACATGGTGCTGAACCAGAACCCGCTTCATTTGAAAACAATCCTCTCTTAACACCATTCATAAGAACTGCACCAAAACCTCCTGCTGCTACCTGTCGGATTCCAAATGCCTCCTCGAAAATTCTTCCAAATACGCCTGGAATACTTCCAATATTTTTTATAATAATAAATAATGTGATTACAAAATAACATACAGCCATAATTGGAACAACTACGTCTAACACCTTGACAGTTGCATTTTTCCTGAGGACAATTATCGCTGCTATCACCACCAACGCAATTGTAGTATATAGCGTTGGTATATTAAATGCATTATCAAATGCAGATGCAACAGAGTTACTTATAACCTGGCTGATTCCGCACCAGCAGATAAGTCCTGATATTGCAAATAAAATCGATATAAGCATATATCTTCTCTTCTTTTTGAATTTATTTTCAAAAAAGCTATGGATATAATATGCCGGACCTCCACGATATCCTCCGTACAATGGGTCTTTTTCCTTATACATCTGTGCCAATGTTGCCTCTATAAATGCGGTAGACGAGCCAATAATTGCCGTTACCCACATCCAGAATACTGCACCTGCACCACCTGCTGAAATCGCAGCCACAACACCCACTAGATTTCCCATTCCGACTCTCGTTGCTGTCGATACAATCAATGTCTGAAATGCTGTTAAACTGTCCTTATGTTTCTTTTTCTCCGTAAGTCCTCTGATCATATCCGGAAATAATCTTATCGGTAATAACCTTGTTCTTATTGTGAAATAAATTCCCGTAGGAATCAAAATAAGTACAAGCAAAGATATCCCTATACTTCCACCATGTGGCAGCGGTATCCTCAAAATATCACCCCAAAGGAATGAATAAATCTTCTCAATAATCGTTATTATCATCTTAATAGTAATCCTTCCTCAATACTGTAAACGAATCTTCTTATGCAATTACTCTCTCTAAAAATGTCGCGCAAAAAATAAGATATAAAGTTTATATCAAAACTAAATATCTCATCTCTGCTCATCTTCGTGCATTGTCATATTCTGTCGTTTTTTCTATATGTAGTATAATATACTATAATTGATGTAATGTTGCAATGATTTTAGGGGAAATGAGGCTATAAAATACCACGATAAATATGAGTTGTGAAAAGCGAAAAAGCTATTATTGATTCAATAGCAGCTTTTTATATTATTATACGAAATAATATTATATTACTATAACAGAAGCTAATTTTCTATTAATCACTAAAGTGACATCTTTTGGCAAACATAATTTTCAACAATTTTTAAAATATCATTTTTTCTAGTATTAACATTCTTTAACAAACTTATATCTAATTTTTGCCAAATCACATCTCCAACTACTTGAATTATCTCTTTGTGTAATCTTTCTTCTTAGGGGACATCTAACACAACCTAATCTTTCATTACATTTTGAACATTTTGATTTTCTATATTCACTTTCTACCATATATGTCCTGTTAATCAGAGCAGTACTACTCAAAAACTCTGAAAATATTATACTATAATCATCAAATATACATATATGTACATTGGTGTTAACATCAATAAATATGTTTTTTCTTCCACCTCTGCATATAAAATTAGTATTATCTCTTTCTACTAAACTATCCTTAATGTATGATTTATACCGTAATGATTTCATTTCAATACAAGCAATTTTCTCCGTTGATAACAACTTTATTTTCAAATTATTTTCATTATACATTATTATATCATATTCAAATTCTAACTGGCAGTTATATAAGCCAAAAAATCTATCATATTCTCCATTATAAATTTCATTATAATTATTTTCAATAGCCATTACCGTTAACTGAAAAACAAAATTATTGTTAAATAACCAATTTAAAGAATTGACTAATTTATCAAAGCCTTTAAAATCACCAGTAAATTCACCATATTCTTTATTTGACAAACCATATATAGATATATCTAGTTTTCTTGGTGGATATTTAAGTAATACATTTTTTATATCATTATTTAGTAATAATGCATTAGTTTTTAAATCAATTATAAAGCCTTTTCTTTTAGCATAGATATAAATATCAATAAAATTAGGGTGAGTAAATATTTCTCCCCCCGTAAAAATAATCCATATAAAGCCTTTTTGTTCTAGATTGTCTAATATATAATATACATCATCTAATGATATATACTTATCATTCTTTTTAATATAACAATGTGCACAATTCAAGTTACATACCTGAGTTAATTCTATCAATGCTTTATAGGGCTTTCTGCATTTTAAATACATGTTTTCAAAAAAATCATACATTCTTATACTCATTATTTTTCTCCATTTTTAAATAGCTGACACTAAATCATTAATCAATTTATTTGTTTCTGATTCATTTATATTCAATTGGCAACTAATACTTTTTTTTGCGTTTTCTCTATCTAAATCTCTAAGCGCCTTATATACTATAGAAGCTTCATAATCAATTTCAATTAATGTATTATCATAAATACCTACCAATATGTATATATCATCATTTATTTCCCTTAATACATAATTATTTACTACATTATCATTATCCATTTGTTTTTTCCTCCATTACTATCTTATAATCTCTCGGAATCTCTAAGCCCCATTCTATAAGGCTTTCAGATTCCATTTTTTATAAAATCCCCCACTTTTTTATCAAAAAAC
>OMVQ01000093.1 GCA_900314555.1 uncultured Eubacteriales bacterium
TCTTTTTTTATCAGTAATTGCATCTTTAGGATTTGGATATGTACTTTCATCTACCTGACCAATAGCAGCTTCACTTGCTTTAAGTTCTTTTCTAAAACAGAAATAGAAAAATATTATTATGGCAATAAGTGAAATTCCAGCAATCACACCTGTATTTGATATAAAATCTGCAAATGAATAACCTAATGATGTACCAATAATAATGTTTGGTGGATCTCCACACATTGTAGCCGAGCCACCTAAGTTGGCACAAAATACTTCTGCTAATATCATAGGCACCGGATTAAATTTCAATAAACCTGCTAACTCAACAGTTACCGCTGCAAGGAAAAGTATTACTGTTATACTGTCAATAAACATTGCAAGAACTGATGACATAATCATAAATGTCAAAAATATAGGTATAACCCTGTAATGTACTGCTTTTGCAATTGTCATACACAACCAGCGGAAGAAACCTGCTTTCGCCATTCCCTCTACCATAACCATCATTCCAAGTATAAATATTATGGTTGCCCAATTAATACCACTTGAACTTTCTGCTGCCTCACCTGACTGATACCAGAAATCTAATGTAAATATTCCCTTAACATTCAATGTCTCAATAATCGCATGCGTACTATGCATACATACCCCTAACACTATGCCTATAGTTGCAACACCGCAAACCAAAGTGACTATGTGTCTTTCGATTTTGTCCATAATTATAAGGACAAACATCAGTAAAAAAATTGAAACTGCAACTATTTTTGCTATCATTTTTATATACCGATTTACCACGAAAATACGTGATACTGCCCAACCAAAAAGTGAAAATATCTGGGTCTTATCCTTTCTTTAGTAACTTTTTCACCTTTTATAAATTCACAAAAATAATTCGCCTAACTTCTGCTAGGCGACATCTTTGTCATTTATATGTTTCTTCTTATTTATTATATATACCCGATTTTCCAAACAGATATGAATTTTAACACTTATGTTGCGATTTTTCAAGTAGATTTTCAACTTTGTTACTATATATTATTTTCAGCTTTATTTTCATATCTTCAACATATCCTTATTATTGCTTTATCGTTATATTTTTATCTATATATTCGAATCCAAATTCTATTTTTAATATATTATTTAATAAATTATGCTTCATAACCATTATTATCCGACAGGTTACTTTTACTATACTTCTTTCATAATCTATGTTAGAATAAAGCTATATTTATCGTGATTAAAATGAAAAATCTTAGCCATACCCTAAAGGAGTTATTGAAAATGAAGCAGAAACAAAAATATGATGTAAATATATCACTTTTATTTATCTTTGGAATATCATTTCTTATATGGGGAATTTATCTGGCTATGACTGGTTTTATTAACCGCCAGGGACTAAAACATATGACTGTAATTTCCGAAAACACATCTGACTATAATCTTTCTAATATCAAAAAAGGCGATTATATTAATTTCTCGTATATCAATATGCCAGGTAGTATAGATCCTAATACCGAAGCATTTTTTCCACTTTGTATTGTAGATGCTACTATGTACTCTTTATCTGATACAGAATCATATTATTATGCAGTGAATTTTGATTCTTCTGATAAATATTATGTATTAAAAGTAGGCAATAGTTGTGATGATTTCAACGATTTTATAGACCACAACTCTATATGTTCTTCACAGCAAAATATTAATAAGTTTACATATAATTTTTTATCACCGCAGACTTCTTCTAATTCACAGAAAAAATCTTTTACTGTAAAAGTTGTTAAACCATATGCTATGTATGACTCTTTTTGTGATGATTTTAAAGATTTTGCAAAAGAAGTTTCAAACACTTCAGATTCTTTGACTCCTGCATCTTTATCACTTAGTACAAAATATATGCTAGAAATGGTAGACGTACATAAGGAGCGTCAGAAATTAATAGCAGGAATCTTTATTCTAATAGCCGGTGCTGTATTATTAATTTTCTCAAAACCATCGAAGATATTAACCAAACGTAATGTAATTAAGGATAAGGCATTTAATCTGATATATTCAACTGATTCTGAACTTACAGATACTGACGTACGTATCATTAGTGATGTTGCACATGATTTACGTTTAAAAATTTCATATTATAAATATAAATATTCGCAAATATGGAAAACTCTCAGAAGCAGTCTTATTGCTTCCATAATAACCTCTTTTTTGGCAGTAAAATTGCAGATTATAGCGGCACTATATATAATTGCTTTACTATGCATCATCAAAACTGTTGTGAATATCATCAAGCTTATTGTAAATAGAAATACATCATTTGGTGTAGCAATATGCAGTATTTTTGACCGCGAGCCTATCCAGAAAACAATCTATGAACTTCAGCTTAAACTCAGCAAATGCGAGTCAGTTATTAATGAGGAAATGTTAGGTGAAATGGAGGATTGGAGATAATGATTAGAGATGAAGAATAAGGAAGATATGTATTAATACGTTATACGTTATATATTATAAATTACTCAAACCTCGCACAGACATAATATAATTAAATCATCTGTATTAAGTAAATTTACATATATAAATATCGAAACTTTTGCAAGAATTGCTAATTTGTAGATATCTTTTTCGGCTCTTTTGATTATTTGAGTTCATTCAATGCCATACACTTAAACCGATGTGTCCGTCTATGCCACACACTTGATTTATGACGTATCGTGTGCGAGTTAATGCCATCTGAAGCAAAAGGTCGGTGCAGTAAATCACCGTTCAAGTGAAGTGCGTTTGATTTGTTGCACCGTAATAACCTCTTCTGAGGATGGCATCTACTCGCACTAGATTAAGGAAAGATGAAAGTGTATGTCATAGACGAACATCTCGGCTTAGGTGTATGTCTGTTGAATGTACACAAAATCTGAGCCGAAAAAGATATCTTACAAATTTACACAATTCTTGCAAGGTGTTTCGATATTTATATCTGTCAA